>JAPLGX010000295.1 GCA_026389925.1 Chloroflexota bacterium | reverse complement strand
CCCACTCCTTTGCAGTGGTCGGCAGTATCTCTGTTGCCTCATGCAGCACCGTAAGCCTCGAAGTTCGACCTTTCTTGAGGAGTGCCGCGTCCACCGCATCCTGCAGGGATGCGAATCGTCTCATCCGAAGTCCGTCAGCATCTTGACTGGAGAGGTTCTCCGCCACAATCCACACTTCAGCCCTCGATCGGACCTCGGCCACGGCAAGCGCTGCGGCGGCGCCTATCCGGTCTCTCACCTTGTCTGCCCTCAGCCTTGACCTGATTGCCCGCGCGTGTTCTCCACAAAGCTCGACAAACTCGGCGTGTTCACCCACGCCCTCGTAGCACGGCGAAACAAGAATGATCACCCCGCCACGTTTCGCCGCCAAATCGGCAGAATACAGTGCCTTGCCCGCTTGCCAGAAGTTCATGTCGCTCGGGGATGCACTTGCGACAACAATATCCGCTCTCCCAGGAATCGGTACTGTGTAGATGCCGCGCGCCATTGTCACGCCCGCGCGGAACGCCCTTCTCACATCTCCCGCAACAACGCCTGAAATGGACCCATCTCCGTTGAGAATGGTGTTCACAACAAACCGCAGGTTCACTTCGTCCGCCACAGCCTCCATCTCATGGCGTACCCGGTTCTCAAGAATGCCCAAACGCACCCCGGCGTCTTCCGCCATCATCATATGGGTGGCAGCCGTCGTCTCTTCACCACACACGCCGGGTTGCACAATCTTCGCACCACCTGCCCATCCACAGTAACGGTGCGGGACGATGTTGCCGATCCCAATTACGAGCCCCGCCTCTGCAACAAGACGGTTTATGCTGATCGGCGTTCCGTGGGCCGTGCGGCCGATCTTCACAAGCATCCCAAGATCACGACAGTCGTGATTCACAACCTCGTAGGCTTGCCTCACCGCCTGACCTAGCTTCGCGTCCATTTCGTCTAAACGCATAGCCCGGTGTGTCCCAGTTGCAATGACAATGCTCACGTTTCTTCGGGACACGCCTCCCCGCTGCAGGCGTTCGAGAATTCCGGGAAGCAGTAGGCGCGCAGGCGTGGGTCGGGTCGCATCATCGACAAGAATCACTACTCTCTTATCTTCCCCGATCATGTCTTCAATCGGGGGACAGCCTATGGGTTGGTCGAGCGCCATCTCGATCGCGGCCTCACCAAGATTGGCGCGCCGGACGCCCGTCCGGCGCCCCTCGAAGAGCATGGTGGTGCCTGGGACTGCAGCTTCAACCCATGCGCCGCCAAACCGCACTGAGAAGACCTGCTTTGATTCCAAGTTGCCCTCCGATGCATCCCGGGCGACCCCGCTCGGGTGCCTCGCTTGAAGCGCGGGCGATCCCATGGAAGCCCGCGCATGGCTCCCGCATGCCTAAAGAGCCCTACTTTAGGACCTGAACCCCTACCTGCTTGCCCCCTTCCTGCTTGCTCATGACCGCACGGTATCTCGGCATGCCCTGTGCGAGGCTGACCCGTGTACCCGCCGCTGTGTGGACCACGCACCCAAAGTCTCCCCCTGGGAACCTAGTCCCCCTCATCACGCCCACCCGGCCAGTCCCGCCATGAGCCCACAGCCAAATCCTGATCCTCTAAGGCCACACATCGTGCGGCTTGACATCCTACACCCATGAAGTAGAACAGCATCTCGGCCACGTGTACACCGTTCCAAAACAACCCCGGATAGTCATCCAATATGGGCGTCGGCCCGAACGCTTCACACGATACAACAGTGTCTCCTCTTCCAACTACTTCGGCCACCCCCGGCGCGAACCGCAGAGCCGAGCAGGACATGATCGGAGTGCCTGATGCACCGGCCAATTCGATAATGGCGCGTGCCGCCGACGAAGTCGTCGCCATGGGCTTGTCTATGAACACCGGCTTCCCGACTGCCATTCGACTGAAGTGCTCCAGGTGCTGTCGTCCATCCACGCTCTCAAGCAGTAGTGCGTCCGTATCTCTCGCCAAGCCCTCGATAGTGTCATACATCTCGACTTCGTACTTCCTATTGAGAGCATCAGTGGACCGATGGAGGCGGCTTCGGCTCAAAGAGAACGAGTCCGACCCACCGGGATACGCACCGACGACCTTTGCGCCCGGCACGTAGTTCGGATATGTCGAATCGTTCAGCATTGAAGT
>JAPLGX010000030.1 GCA_026389925.1 Chloroflexota bacterium | reverse complement strand
ACGGGCTGTTGCGCTGCTCTCGCGGCCTCGGTATGAGGCGAAGCCGATCATCGCAAGCTTCAACCCGCGGCTGTGCGCCGCGTGCGGCATCTGCGACGAGGAAAGCACGTACGGCGCGCGCGTCCTCGAACCGGGGGCCCGCACGGCGGAGGTCATTTCAGTGTTGTGCCAGGGCTGCGGCGCGTGCGTGGCGGCCTGCCCCAACAAGGCCAGCCAGCAAAAGGGCTTCGAGTTCGCGCAGATATTCGGAATGATCGAGGCGGCGCTGGCCATGCCGGCCGTCGCCGCCGACACGGCGACCAAGGATGCATAGCATGAGTGAGACTACCGCCTTCGAACCGCGCATCGTGGCCTTCCTGTGCAACTGGTGCACCTACACCGGTGCCGATCTGGCGGGCACCTCGCGCCTGCAGTACCCGCCCAACGTGCGCATCATCCGCACCATGTGTTCGAGCGCCGTCGACCCGGTCTACGTGCTCAAGCCGCTGCTGGAGGGCGCCGACGGCGTGCTCATCGGCGGATGCCACCCGGGCGACTGCCACTACCAGACCGGCAACTACAAGACGCGCCGGCGCTACGTGGCGCTGCAGGAAATCCTCAAGACGTCCGGCATCGACGCGCGGCGTGTGTGGCTGCGCTGGATCAGCGCCAGCGAGGGGCAGAAGTTCGCGAGCACTGTAACGGACATGGTCACCGCGATGAAGGAACTTGGACCGAACCCGGCTCGCGAGAACTGGGCCGCCTGATCCGCCTCGACGGCGGCGCGTCTGGCCCGCGATGCGTGACGGGTTGAAGCCTCGGATATGGGAGTGGCAATGAAGACAGTCATCCCGGTCAACGACAGTGATGTGCTCAAGGCAACTCGCGCGTTTCTGCGCTCGCTCATGGACGGGGGCGTGGTGGAGGCGTTGTACGTCCCGCTGGAGACGGAAGGCGGCGCAGTCTTGCCCGCGCTGGTGACCGACCCGGCGATGCTGGAGCGGGCCAACCCGATTGCACCGGTCATGCCGATCAACGGGGCGCGCGCGGTGTCGGCGCTCACGGGCAAGCACACGCCGGGCAGGCTGGGGGCGGTGCTGCGCCCATGCGAGATACGCGCGCTGGTCGAGCTGGTGAAACTGCAGCAAGCCAACTTCGAAGGGTTGACGCTCATCGGCGTCGACTGCGCCGGCACTTTCGAGGTGAGCGACTTCACCGCGAGGCGCAAGGCGGGCAGCCTGGATTGGGCCGGCTACCTGGGCGGGCTCAAGGACGGCACGGCGACGGTTGACGGATTGCCGCTGCGCGCCGCGTGCCAAATGTGCGTTACACCGCTCGCCGAGAATTGTGCGATTCACCTCGAGCTCTTGGGAAGCGACCTCACGAGCGGCATCCCGCTGACCGTTCCCGATGAATTGGGCGCCCGGCTCGGGCTGAGTGAAACCTCGCGCGAGGAGGGGGTCGCCGCAGTGCTCCCCACCGTGCTCGAGGCGCGTCGCCAGACTCGCACGCAAGAGTTGGCCGCCATTCGCGAACGCATGAATGCCCCCGGCGGGCTGGATGAGCTGTTCGCCAGCTGCATCCGTTGCCACAACTGCATGACCGCCTGCCCCATCTGTTACTGCAAGACCTGCCTCTTCAAGTCGGCCTCCTTCGATCATGCGCCCGACCACTACTTCAACACCGCGCGCCGCAAAGGCGCCATGCGGCTGCTCTCGGATACACTGCTCTTCCACGTGACGCGTATGAACCACATGAGCACCTCGTGCGTGAGCTGCGGCATGTGCACCTCGGCCTGTCCCTCCGATATTCCGGTGGGCGCGATCTTCAGCGCGGTCGGCGAGCAAGTTCAGGCCACGTTTGCCTACACGCCCGGTCGGGACCTGGCCGATGCGCTGCCGCTGGTTACCTTCCGCGAAAGCGAGTGGACCGAAATAGGTGAGGCCAAATGACGGCGACCGAAGTCCCCAAGCCGGCGGCCCTGATCATCGGCGGCGGGATCGCTGGGATCCAATCTGCGCTGGACATTGCCGATGCGGGCTTCAAGGTCTACCTGGTCGAGCGCTCGCCCTCCATTGGCGGGCGGATGTCGCAGCTCGACAAGACCTTCCCCACCTTGGACTGCTCGGCTTGCATTCTGACACCCAAGATGGTGGACGCAGGGCGCCATCCGAACATCGAGCTGCTCACTTACTCGGAAGTCACCGAGGTCACCGGCCAGCCGGGCGCTTTCCACGCGCGCATCAAGAAGAAGCCGCGCTACGTGGATGTGGACAAGTGCCGCGGCTGCGGGTTGTGCGCCGAAGCGTGCCGCCTGACCGGGAAGATCTCGAGCGATTTCAACGCCGGCATGGGTAAGCGGGCGGCCGTGTACGTGCCCTTCCCGCAGGCCGTGCCGCTCATCTACACCGTGGACCCGAACGAGTGCATCTATCTTACGCGCGGGGTGTGCGGCAAGACCTTCAAATGCAAGGATGCCTGCACCGCCGGCGCGATCAACTTCGACCAGAAAGAGGAATTCGTCGAGGTCGACGTCGCGACGGTGATCAATGCCACCGGCTTCGACGTTTTTGACGCCACACGCCGGCCCGAGCTGGGCTACGGCGTTTACCCGCAGGTGATCACCACCCTTGAGTTTGAGCGCCTGGCCTCTGCCTCCGGGCCCACCACCGGGCGCATCAGCCTTAACGGCCAGCTGCCGAAGCGAGTGGTCTTCATCCAATGCGTCGGCTCGCGCGACGTGGGGTTGGGCGCGCCGTGGTGCTCGCGCGTGTGCTGCATGGCGGTGGCCAAGCAGGCACACCTGGCGCACGACCGGCTGCCCGGCGTAGAGATCACGGTGTTCTACATCGACATGCGCGCCTTCGGCAAGGGCTTCGAGGAGTTCTACGATCGCGTGCGTCACGAAGGCGTGCTGTATCGCAAAGGCATGCCCTCTGAGGTTCTGCGCCGCGGAGATCATCTGGTGGTGCGCGCCGAGGACATGCTGCTCGGCGAGATGGTGGAAGTGGAGGCGGACCTGGTGGTGCTTGCGGTGGGCATTGCGCCGCGCAAGGATGCGAGCCAGGTGGCCGAGATGCTTCACCTGCGCCAGGATGAGTCCGGCTTCTTTGCGGAGGACCACCCTAAGATGCGCCCGGTGGAAAGCTCGCAGCCCGGTATTTTCCTGGCCGGATGCTGTCAGGGGCCGAAGGACATCCCCGATACCGTGGCCCATGCCAAAGCGGCCGCCTCGGCCGCAATGATCCTCTTGGCCCAGACCGAGAAAGCGATGGTGACGAGCTATGCTGCAAATTGAGAGCCGCCCCTTTGCCCGCGATCACGACCTGTTCGCCTGCGTCCAGTGCGGCAAGTGCACTGGCGGCTGCCCTATGACGCTTAAGACCAAGCTCAATCCGCGCAGCTTGATTCTGCGATTGCTCACGGCGGGCGACGGCTTCGACCTCGAGCCGTTCCCGGAGCTGTGGGATTGCACCACCTGCTCGACCTGCGCCACGCGTTGCCCCAAGCAGGTCAGCCCGATGGAAATGATCATCGGCCTGCGCAGCGCGATCGTGGAGAAGGGCACCGTGCACCCCAACGTCAAGACGGCGCTGGAGAGCACCTTCCGCCACGGCAACCCGCTCACCATGCCGCGCGAGCAACGCGGAGCGTGGGCGGCGGATCTCGGCGTGAAGCACTACACGGCGGGGACGGAGTACCTGTATTACGTGGGCTGCACGCCCTCCTACGACCCGCGCGGGCAAAAGGTGGCCCGCGCGCTGGTGGCGCTCTTCTCCAAAGGCGGCGTGGACTTCGGCATTCTTGGCAACGATGAGAATTGCTGCGGCAGCGAAGTGCGCCGGCTGGGCGAAGCCGGGCTGTTTGAGATGATGGTGGAAGACAACACCGGCGCCTACAAAGAGCTGGGCGTGACCAAGATGTTCACCACCTCGCCGCACTGCTACAACGTCTACCGCAACGATTATCCGAAGAACGGGATGCAGGTGCAGCACTACACCCAGATCCTGGCGGGCCTGGTGACCGATAAGAAGATCACCTTCTCCGGGTCGCTCGACAAGACGGTCACCTACCACGACCCGTGCTACCTGGGCAAGCACAATGGCATATTCGATGAGCCGCGCGCGGTGCTCAAGGCCATCCCCGGGCTGAAGCTGGTGGAAATGGACCGCTCGCGCGAGAAGAGCCTGTGTTGTGAGGGCGGCGGCGGACGGATGTGGCTGGAGGGGACCAATCCGGCCACGCGCTTGGCGAGGATGCGCGTTCAGGAGGCCGTCGAGACGGGTGCCCAGATCCTGGCCACGGCCTGCCCGTTCTGCGTGCTCATGCTCGACGAAGCGGTGAAGAACCTCAATCTCGAAGAGAAGATCCAAGTGATGGACGTCGCCGAAATGGCCGCCCAGGCGCTCTAAGCGGAGAAGGCAGCATGGCGTTTACACCCAGGATCGGCGTTTATATTTGCCACTGCGGGATCAACATCGCCGCGACGGTCGACGTCAAGGCCGTGGCGGCCTATGCCGCCGCTCTGCCGGGCGTGGTCGTCTCACGCGAGTACACCTACATGTGCTCCGACCCGGGGCAGGGGTTGATCCAGAACGACATCCGGGAGCAGAACCTGAACCGGGTGGTTGTCGCCTCCTGCTCGCCGCGCATGCACGAACCCACCTTCCGCGCGGCGGTCTCCGAGGTGGGGCTCAACCCTTACTGCTTCGAGATGGCGAATATCCGCGAGCAGTGCTCGTGGGTCCATCCGGCGGGCGAACGGACCACGCACAAGGCCATGCAACTTGTGGCTTCGGCCGTGGCCAAGGCCGCCCTGCTGGAACCTCTGGAGCAGCGCCGCGCCTCGGTCACGCCTGCGGCCCTGATCATTGGCGGCGGCATCGCCGGGATGCAGGCGGCGCTGGATATCGCCGAGGCGGGGTTTGAGGTCACACTCGTCGAACGCTCTCCTGCGCTCGGCGGGCACGTGGCGCAACTTCATCGCACGTTCCCCACGCTGGAACTGACAGCGGATTTCATGAAGCCCTTGATCAACCGTGTCACCCAGCATCCGCGGATTCGCGTCTTGACGGGCAGCGAGGTTGTCGGCCTGGGTGGGTTTGTCGGCAACTTCAAGGTGAGCGTGCGCCAGGGCGAGGAGACATGTGAGATCGCGGTGGGCGCGATCGTCGTGGCCACCGGCTTTGAGGCCTTCGACGCCTCGCGTAAGCCGGAGCTCGGCTACGGCCAGTACCCGCAGGTCATCACCACCGTAGATTTCGAACGCCTGGCGGCCAGCGGCGACATCCAGGTCAACGGCAAGAAGCCGCAACGCGTGGTGTTCATCCATTGCGTGGGCTCGCGCGATCAGGCGCTGGGCAATGCCTACTGCTCGCGGGTGTGCTGCATGGTCGCGGCCAAGCAAGCGCGTCTCGTTCGCGACCGCCTGCCGGAGGCCGAAGTCAACGTCTTCTACATGGACGTGCGCGCCTACGGCAAAGGATGTGAGGAGTTCTACGACGACGTGCGCAAGTCTGGCGTTATCTACCGGCGAGGCAATCCGTCGGAGATCCTTCGGCGCGGCGAGCGCGTGGTGGTGCGTGCCGAAGACACCCTGCTCGGACAACCGGTCGAGGTGGAGGCGGATCTGGTCGTCCTGGCGGTGGGCATGACCCCCAGCCGGGGCACGGAGGTCGTTGCGGGGCTGTTCAAGCTGGCGCGTTCCTCCGACGGCTTCTTTATGGAGGCCCATCCGAAGCTGCGCCCGGTTGAGACGTCGATGGCGGGCATCTTCCTGGCCGGCGCGTGCCAGGGGCCAAAGGACATTCCTGAGGCGATTGCCCAGGCGCGTGCTGCGGCCGCAGCGGCCATGATCCCGCTCATGCGCGGAACGGTGCCGGTGGAGGCCGCGATTTCTTCGGTCGACGAGGAGTTGTGCGCCGGCTGCGGGCAATGTGCCAGCCTGTGCACCTTTGGAGCGCTCAGCCTGCACCCCACGCGGGGGGTGATGACGGTCAACGGCGTGTTGTGTCAGGGCTGCGGCGCATGCGCCACGGCCTGCCCGTCGGGGGCGATCAACCTCAAGCACTTCACATTCGACCAGGTGATGGCGCAGCTCGAGGTGGTGAGCGGATGGGCTGCTCCGGTCGCGGCGCTGCAACCGCGGGAGGAGCAGGCGGTCGAAGCCTAGCCTATGGTCGACGCGTTTTGGGTCGGCTGGCTGGCTGCCCCACCTCGGTTCGATGCAGGGTCGATCTCATGCGGAGAGGGGAGTGCCTGCGGCGAGGGTGGTCGCAATCTGCAAGCGGACGGTGCGCCTTGAAAGGGCCGCCGGGAGTCCGGGCAATCACAGGTCACGGGATGTGTCTTGGTATCGGTAATGCATGACGGCACGATTCGGTTGGCGATGTCTTCGAGGTGTGCCATGAAAACAGCGTGGGTATTGAGAACAAACGATGACCCTCAATCGGCAGTGGTGAGGCTGCTCGAGAACCTCTGGCAGCGAGCAGGCGTCGAGACCATGCTTGCCCCAACCCGCGCCGAGGATCCCGCCGGCGTCGAACCCACCTGGCTGACCTCGCGCGAGGGGCTAAAGCGGGCAGATCTATTTGCGCCAGCCATGAAGCGTAATGCGGCGGCTGCGCTGGCCGAGAGGCCGGGGCGCGGATCGCGCTGGAGCGGTGCGCTTCTTCGACCGTGCGAGGCGCGGGCAGTCAAC
>JAPLGX010000482.1 GCA_026389925.1 Chloroflexota bacterium | reverse complement strand
GCTCATGCGCACCACGCCGTCGGTGCCCGGAAGGATGCCAGTGAGAACTCCGACGTTGGGACGGGCGCCCAGGTATTCCATGATCTTGCGCGCCGCAGTGAGTATGTTGAAGAGTTGATCGCTGCCCCCTACCTGCACGTCGGCCTGCAAGGAGTAGGCGTCGTAACCCTGCATCACCGCATAGAAAGTCTCATGCAGGTAAACCGCATCGCCGCGCTCCCAGCGCTGGCGGAAGTTGTCGCGCGTGACGAATTGCTGCAAAGTGAAATTCGAAGCCAGGCGGATCATCTCGGCGAAGGTCAACTTCGAGAGCCATTCGGAATTGTGGCGTACTTCGGTTCGCTCGCGGTCGAGGACGCGGTAGGCTTGCTCCGCATACGTGCGCCCGTTGGCCTCAATCTGCGCCTCGCTGAGCTGCGGGCGCAGCTTGTCCTTGTCGGATGGATCACCCACCCGTGCGGTGTAGTCTCCGATCAGGAAAACCACGTGGTGCCCCAGATCCTGGAACTGACGCAGCTTGCGCATGGTGACGGTATGACCGAGGTGCAAATCGGCGCTGGTCGGATCGTAGCCGCAGTAGACGCGCAGCGGGCGCCGCTCACGGGCGGCCGCCGCCAGGCGCTCCCGCAATTCGTCCGCCATGGCGTGCTGCACTTGCGCGTCCCCGTATTCGGTTCCTTGCATCAGCCGAGCGACCTGCTCATCGATGGACAGGGGCATGACCGGTCACCTTGGGAAGATTCGACGTCTCGGACGATGATTCTGGCCTGATTATAGTGCACCGCGGGCCGGCCGAACGGAGAGACGTGGCCCCGATGGTATAATCCGGCGTTGCGCGCAATTTCACGCAGTGCATCGAAATCATCGGCAACGCCGGTTGCGCTTGGATGAGCGCCCGGGTCACGTGCTGAACCGTGCGGCACTAGGAGCAGGCGTTGGCTTTCAACCCCCTCAACTGGCTGCTGGGCCTGTTTTCGCTCGACATCAGCATCGACCTGGGCACAGCGAACACACTCGTCAGTGTTCGCGGCAAGGGCATTGTCATCCGTGAGCCTTCCTGGGTGGCCGTCGAGAAGAAGTCCCGCCGCCCGCTGGCCATCGGCACCGCCGCCAAGGAGATGGTTGGCCGCACGCCGCCAAACGTGGTCACCCTGCGCCCGCTGCGCGACGGCGTGATCTCCGAATTCGACATCACCCAGGCCATGTTGGAGTACTTCATCGGCAAAGCGCACGAGCAGAGCGTGGTGCCGGTGCCGCGGCCGCGGGTTATCGTCGGGGTGCCATGCGGGGCCACCGATGTGGAGAAGCGCGCGGTTTACGACGCGGCCATCTCGGCCGGAGCGCGCGAAGCGTACCTGGTTGAAGAACCGGTCGCAGCGGCCATGGGCGCTGGGCTGCCTGTGCGCGACACACGCGGCACGATGCTCATGGATATCGGCGGAGGAACGACGGAGGTCGCCATCTTCTCCATCGGCACGGTCGTCGCCTCGCACTCCATCCGCATCGGCGGCGACGAGATGGACGAGAACGTCGCGCTCTATTTGCGCGACAAATACAACCTGCTGGTCGGCAGCGGCATGGCCGAGCAGGCCAAGATTTCGATCGGCTCGGCCTACGCCCTGCGCGAAGAAAAGGTGACGACGGTGCGCGGGCGCAATTTGATCACCGGGTTGCCCGAGGAGGTCGAGGTTTCGTCGATCGAGATGCGCGAGGCCCTGAACCCCTCGCTTAAGACCGTGTCCGAATCCGTGCGCGACATTCTTGAGAAGGCGCCGCCCGAAATCATGGCCGACCTGCTCGACAGCGGCCTGTGTCTGACCGGCGGCGGGTCGCTCTTGCAAGGCCTGCCCGAACGGTTGAGCGATGAGTTCCACATCCGCGTGTGGCGCGCCGATGATCCGCTGACGTGCGTGGTGCGCGGCGCCGCCGCCATCCTCGAGAACCTCGACATTGAACGCCAATTCCTGGCCAGCCTCGAGCGCTCACGGGGCGGGTCCTGACCCCAGCCCATGCCGGCCATGTCCAGTGAGCCTCGCCCGCGCCTGCCGACCCCCTGAGAATGTCTGAACTGCGACGCCGGATGCTCCTCGCCTCCGCGCTGGTCCTGCTGGCGCTCGGGCTGCTGGTCATTGAACGCGCGGGTTACCTCGACCCGCTCAAGAATCTGGCCGGGCTCCCCTTGCTCGGCTTGCAGCGTTCTTTCTCCACCGCTTACTACAACCTGCGCGATTTCCTAACGGCGCCGCGCAACCTGGCCGACCTGCGCAGCGAGAACGCGCAGCTGCAAGCGCAGGTGAGTCAACTGGAGGCCGAGGTCGTGACCCTGCGCGAGCAGGCGGCCGAACAGGAAGTGCTGCGCGCCTTGCTCGGCTTCGCCCGCGAGCAGCCGGCCAATCGCTACGTCACGGCGCGCGTCATCGGCCGCGATACGAGCCCCTTCTTGCGTTACCTGCTGCTGGATCAGGGCTCCGACGCAGGCGTGCGGCGCGGCATGCCGGTGGTCAGCGAAAACGGGCTGGTTGGACGCATTTCGGAAGTCTCCGCCAGCGCCGCAAAAGTGCAGCTCATCATCGATCCCCAATCCGCGATCAACGCGCGGGTGCAGGAAACACGCGCCGAAGGCGTGCTCATAGGCCAACCGACGGGCGAGCTCACACTCACGTATCTGGCCCAAGATGCGGTGGTCAAGGCCGGCGATCTGGTGGTCACCTCCGGTCTGGGAGGCGGCTTCCCGGCCAACATTCTCGCCGGCCGCGTGGTCAGTGTGCGCAAGCGTGATTACGAGCTGTACCAGACGGCCACGGTCCTGCCGCGCGTCGACTTCGGCAGACTCGAAATCGTGCTCATCATCGCCAGTTTCGAACCTGTCGATATCGCCCCCCTGTCGCCTGGCCAACCGGTCCCGTGAGGCTGAATGATCTGGGCGATCGCTGTTCCCCTGCTGGCCCTCGTGGCCGTGCTGCAATCGGCGGTGCTCCGTCAAATTGAATTCGCCGGCGGCAACCTGGACTTGCTGCTGCTGGTCGTGTTGTGCTGGAGCATGTTGCGCCCAAAGGAAGGTTTGGTCTGGGCTGCGGTCAGCGGGCTGTTCGCCGATCTGCTCTCGGGCGGGCCCTTCGGCGCGACGGCCATCATTTATCTCGTCACCTCGCTTGCCGCCGGGCAGATACAAGGGCGACTGTGGGGCCGCCATCCGCTGATCATCATGGGGCTGGCGCTGCTCGGCACAGGCACCACCCATTTGCTCGGCCTGGCGATTCTCGGCCTGACCGGACGTCCGCTCGACGTGGGATACACCCTCGCCTACGTTACGTTGCCCACCGCTTTCATCAATGTGGCCCTGGTGCTGCCCGTATTCTCTGCGCTGCGCGCGTTGGATCGGGCGACCGGGCCGCGCGAGTTGCACACCGAAGTGGAGGACTAGGCCGTGGCCGGCCAACCAGGCAGCAATCGGGTTGATCCGCGGCGTATCCTGCTGCTGGGCACGATCGTCGCCCTCATCTACGGGATCTTCAGCCTGCGACTTTTCGTGCTGCAGATCCTGCGCGGCAGCGACTACGTGGCCGCCGCTGATGAGAACCGCATCACGCGCGTCGTCCTGCCCGCCTCGCGCGGCGTGATCTACGACCGCAACGGCGTGCTGCTCGCGCGCAATGTGCCTTCATTTGAAATCACCATCACCCCGGCGGACCTGCCCGACAGCCCGGCCGAGGTGCAGGCGATCTACTCCCGCCTTTCGGCTCTGACGGGCGTGCCCATCGTCGTGCCGGGCTCGCAGCCCTCGGCCGAGTGCGCTGAAGGTCGCGGCATTCAAGATCTCGTTGAGGAATGGACCGGCCTGGCTCCGTACGCGGCGGTGAAGATAAAGTGCAATGCCGACCCGCACACCGCCATGCTGATTGAGGAGCAGGCCTTCACCATGCCGGGGGTCGGAGTCCAGGTCTCGCCGGCGCGCGACTACCCCACCGGAGCGCTGACCGCGCATATCATCGGCTACATGGGGCCCATCCCGGCCGAACAGCGCGAGTTCTACGAGTCGCGTGGGCTGCGCATCGGCCAGGACCGCATCGGCTACGCGGGCATCGAGCGATCATTGCAGGACATCCTGGCGGGGGCCTTCGGGCAGAAGCTGGTGGAAGAGGACGCGGCCGGCCTTGAACTGAGCCTGGTGGCACCGCCGCAGGAACCGGTCGCCGGGACCAACCTGCGACTGACGATCGACACCCGTTTGCAGGCGGCGGCTCAAGCGGCACTGCAGAGCACGATCGATTCGCTTCGCGCTCGCAAGCTCGAATTCCTGCGCAGCCCCATCGTCAGCGGCGTGATCATCGCCATGGATCCGCAAACCGGCGAGATTCTCGCGATGGTTTCGCTGCCCACCTACGACAACGAGCAGTTCGCCCGCCTTATCCCCCTCGACTACTACAACACGTTGCTTGCCGACCAAAGCAACCCGCTCATCAATCACGCCATCCAGGGCGAGTATCCGCCCGGATCGGTGTTCAAGATGGCGACGGCCATTGGCGCGCTCAACGAGCAGGTGATCACGCCCGAGAAGCAGATCTTCGACCCTGGGCAAATCGTCATTCAGAACCGCTATTTTCCCAACGATCCGGGCAAGGCGCGCGAGTTCGTGTGCTATGACCGCAACGGCCACGGCATGGTCAACTTCCTCAAGGGGCTCGCCCTTTCGTGCGACGTCTACTTTTACAAGCTCGGCGGCGGATATCCGGGCGAGGTGGCCGGCGGCACGCCCGGGCAGTTGGAAGGCGGGGGCCTGGGCATCCTGCGCATCAAGCGTTACGCGCAAGCCCTCGGCTACGGCCGCGCCTTAGGAGTCGAGTTGCCCGCTGAAGCTTCCGGATTGCTGCCGGACCCGGACTGGAAGCGCATCAACCTTGGAGAGAACTGGGCCACCGGAGATACCTACATCGCCACCATCGGCCAAGGCTTCGTGCTCGCCACGCCGCTCCAGGTTCTCGAAAGCATCGCCACCTTGGCCAATGGCGGGCGGGTGATGAAGCCCACGCTGCTTCAGCAATTCCTCGATGGAGAAGGCAATGTCGTGCGCGAAATCGAACCTCAGGTGCTGTGGGATATCACCCAGGACGTGACCAGCGATCCGGATCATCTGAAGGTCGATGAGCAATGGGTGCGCCTGGCGCAGGAGGGCATGCGCGAGGCGGTGTCCTACGGCACGGCGGCTAAGTACGCGCAACTGGACAATGTCGTGACGGCCGGCAAGACCGGCACCGCCGAGTACTGCGACAACATCGCCCAATCGCGCAACTTGTGCCAGCCGGGGGCTTGGCCCACCCACTCGTGGTACGTGGGCTACGGGCCGTTCGACAAACCGGAGATTGCCGTGGTCGCATTTGTATACGACGGGGGCGAAGGCGCCGTGACCTCGGGGCCGATCGTCAAGCAGGTGCTGCAAGCCTACTTCGAACTCAAAGCGATCGACGCCGCAGCGCAGCGCTAGCCGCGACCTGCATGCTATAATCGCGACGATGAGCAGCACGCTCGCAATCAAGGGAATTCGCGAAGGTCTGCTGATCACCCTTGGAGGCAGCACGTGGGCCGCGGCGCTCGAGGAGATGCTGGCCCACATCGACTCCAAGGGCGATTTTTTCCTGGGAGCCCGCATCGCAGTGCGCCTGGGTGAACATCAGCCGCGCGCCGCCGACCTGGCCGATCTGCGCGGCCGCCTGGCCAAGCGCGGGTTGACCTTGTGGGCCGTGCTGACCGATGCGCCGGCCGTGGTCGCCGCCGCGCAAAGCCTGGCGCTGGCTACCGCTCTGCCCTCGCCGCCAGCAGGTTCGGACGCGCCGTTGGATTCGGCGATGGCCGGAAGCGGGGCGCTGCTGGTCGAAAGCACGCTGCATTCGGGTAATCGCGTCGAGTACGCCGGGCACGTCGTTGTCCTAGGCGATGTGAATCCCGGCGCCAAAATCGTCGCCGGCGGGCACGTCATCGTGTGGGGCAAACTGCGCGGGACGGTGCATGCTGGAGCACACGGCGATGAGCACGCCATGGTGTGCGCGCTCGACCTCTCGCCGATGCAACTCCGCATTGCAGGGCATGCGGCCACCTCGCCGCCGCGGCGCGGCTCGCCACAGCCTGAGGTTGTGCGCTTGCGGCAGGGCAATCTGGTGGCCGAAGTGTGGAAGCCCGGCGGCCGGGAACCCAAATAACCCGGCCCTCTCATCCTGGAGCAACGAGGCCCTCATGACAGGTCAGGTGGTGACGATTACCTCTGGCAAAGGAGGCGTGCGCAAGACCACCGCCACGGCCAACCTGGGCGTCGCCCTGGCTTCCCTGGGGAAGAAGGTCGCCTGTCCTGGATAGCGACATCGGCTTGCGCAACCTGGATGTCATCCTGGGCCTGGAGAACCGCATCGTCTACGACCTGGTGGTTGTGGTCGAAGGACGTGCGCGACTCAAGCAAGCCATGATCAAAGACAAGCGCCTGCCCGATCTGTACCTCATCCCGGCCGCCCAGACACGAGATAAGAGCGCCGTCTCCCCGGCCGACATGGTCCGCCTGTGCGACGAATTGCGCGGCGAAGTGGATTGGATCCTCATTGACTCGCCGGCCGGAGAGAGCGCGGCTTCCGCAATGCGATTGCCGCCGCCGATCAGGCGCTCATCGTGACCAACCCCGACGTCTCGGCCGTGCGCGACGCGGACCGCATCGTCGGCCTCTTGGAGGCCGAGGGCAAGGGTCCGGGGCGGTTGATCATCAACCGCTTCAAGCCCGAGTTGGTGCGGCGCGGCGACATGCTCGGCACGGCGGACGTGCTCGAAATCCTGGCCATTGACCTGATCGGGTTGGTGCCCGAAGACGAGGCCGTGCTCGTCTCGAGCAACCGCGGCACGCCCGCCGCACTGATCGAGAAGAGCCGGGCCGGCAAGACCTTCCACGACGTCGCCCGGCGCCTGCTCGGCGACGATGTGCCTTTCGCCTCGACCGACGACCATGACGGGCTGATCGATCGATTCGCGCGGCGGGTGCGCCGAGGAGAGCGACCATGACCGGTTTACTCGAACGCCTGACGGGCCACAAGCCGGCCAGCAGCGCCCAGGCCGCCAAAGAGCGCCTCAAGCTGGTTCTCATTCACGACCGCAGCGACATCAGCCCGGGCATGCTCGACTCGCTCAAGGACGAAATCATCCTTGTCACCTCGCGCCACGTGGCGGTGGATGCGGCCAGCGTCACGGTCAATCTCGCACAGGAAGGCCGCACGCAGCGCCTGGTCGCCGACATCCCACTCGGCCCGGCCTCCCGGCGCCGCCGGCTCGACTGAGGGCGAATGTTCAATCCGCGGCGCTGGCGTCATTTCGATTTCTGGCTGCTGGGCGGCGTAGCCGTGCTGGTGGTGTTCGGTATCGCCATGATCCGCTCGGCCATCGCCGGAAACGAGTCGCTGGCGGGCCTGCCTGCGCGCCAGGCACAGAACGCGCTCATCGGTCTGGGTGTGGTGCTGGTCGCGGCCGTCGTGGACTACCACTTCTGGCGCGCCCTGACGCGCCCGATGTACGTTGGGCTCCTGGCCGTGCTGCTCTATCTCGAGATCCGAGGCTCGGCCTCCTTCGGCGCGGCGCGCT
>JAPLGX010000484.1 GCA_026389925.1 Chloroflexota bacterium | reverse complement strand
CATGGGGCAGACGAGACCAGCCCCCGCAATCTGAATGAAGAACCGAGGCCGTGTGAGCCTCGGTTCTTCTCCTTTGGACTCATATCCTGCTGATCCCTGGTTCCAGTCCTACCGGCGCTACTACCCCCAATCACAGACCGCCAGGCTCACGCCCTCCGCGCTTCGACCGATTCTCCCGCCGCCGACCCGTTGCGACGGGGTTTTCGGCCAGGACAGGCAGCCCGCCGAGTCGGCTCGAATGAGGTGTTGGGCGGCGCACTCCCCCGTATTAGCCTATTCGCTGCGAGGCTAGAGCGCGCTTGGCCTCGCTATCCCGAAACTCTGCAGGGCATGGCCAATGGATGTTAGTGCTCGCGCGCCAACCGATCCGAGCGCGGCGTGCCCACAATCCACAGCATAAGAAGTTGCACCAGCGCGGCCGCACATGCATAGGACAGGAAGTCAGCCCAGAGCGGAAGGGCGCCGCCTCCGAATTTGATCAACCCGGTTGTGGTGCTATACGCATAGTCCCGGATCACTCCGACCAGTCCCACTAGCACCACGAAGACCACAAGACTCGCTCCGCCAAATTGGCGCAGCACGCGCCAACCAATAAGCCCAACCGCCGCGCCGTACGCCAGAGCTGCGGCGATGTACCACGCCAAGGGAGTATTTCCAATGGGTACGGATGGATATCGCCACCAGCCAAGGCGGCCGGCAAGCGCGTCCACCATCATCACGAGCGGGACTAGAGGGACCGCGGCGATCAAACTCCCAAAGGCGCGGCGAACAGTCGCTCTCGTGAAGAATGCCACAAGCCATCCCGCAAGGGGGTGATGATTCGAGTTGCGGACTCGCGACCTATCATCCCTCCCCGGTGGGTATAGACCGCCCGGCTCCTAGTTGCGGATTCACAGCCCCAACCGGGAAGAATCTAGTCCAATGCCAGCTCGAGGACAAACCCGACTTGCCGCATTGTGTACAATGTTGCCGGGCAATGCCTCCCCCACCCTACGTCACGCTGGCGGGCACGACAAGCATCCACAAGGGCCCAGCCCGCTGGGTCAGCATCCGCGAGTTGTTCGGCGCCTGGGGTCCCAGGCTCGACTCATCTAAGTATCCTGGAGGATCATCCCACCGGATAGAAGGCGAGCGTGACTAGAAGCAGAACGACCCACAGGCCGATTTCTATGGTTTCTGTGATTGGCTGCACCCTCTTCAACGCCCCGTAGACGTGGAGGCCTATCATGGCCACAAACAACCAGAGCATCAGCTGGAAGAAGAATGGCTGTGCCTGGGGCGTAACCGCGACCTTGAATGCATAGACGGCAATCACGGAGACGAACAGCCCGAGGGAGCGCCCCAGGAATGTCACCAACTGCCCAGGTGGGGGTATCTCCCAACGCATGAGCCGGGCCCAGGACATGGGCACCGTCAGAAGCGGGATGCCGAAAGTGGCGAGCATCGCGATGCCGGCAACGATGAGGTATGTCCCGGCGTAAGCTTGCCAGATGCCGACCACGGTGAGGACCTCCTTTCTGCTGCTCCGGGGTGAGCGGCGGGGCGCCGCATAGGGCATGAGTGCGAGCTGCCCCAGAAGCTGGGTGTGGGTCTGCCCAGCCGCCGAACTCCTATTTATACAGAGGCCTTCCCTGTCCCGCTCAATATCAAGCCTCGGCCTCAATCTCTTCGCCTACGGATCCAATACAGGGCCCCGTTGTGGTGTTTCAACCATGCCATCACATGCTACGCGGCCAGGAGACCGTGTCACCTCCCTTTCCTTGCCGGGCATCACACACTCCGGTTGCATCTATCCTAGCCAATTGCTTTC
>JAPLGX010000160.1 GCA_026389925.1 Chloroflexota bacterium | reverse complement strand
CGAACTGCTTGGAGGCGCCGGCGCCAAAGTGGTAGTCGTAGAAGTTGGTCGGGTCGGGGTAGTCGCCCGTCCAGCCCAACAGGTGCAGGCCTTTGATCTCACCCGCGTCCGATGCGTCCAGGAATGCGCCGGATTCCATCTGATCCAACTTGAGCGTGATGTTCAAGTTGGCCTTGAGCTGGGCGGCGATATCCTGGGCCACCACCGGCGGTTCCGGCAAGTAGCCGCGGAACACATCACGGTAGGTCAGGGTGGTCTCGAACCCGTCCGGGAACCCGGCTTCCGCGAGCAGCGCCTTGCCGGCGACCGGGTCGAAGGTGTACCACTTGCTGTCGAGCGGGCGAGCGAGCAGCCCCTCGGGCAGGAATTGCTCGGCGACGCTCGATCCCGGCGGGTAGAAGGTATCGACGATGCGCTTACGGTCGATCGACATGGCGATCGCCTGGCGCACCTTCTCGTTGTCAAACGGGGCGTAGGTGTTGTTGAATCCGACGTAGAAGATGTTGAACGGATCGCGCGGCGTCAGTTGCAGCTTAGGATCCGCCTGCACCGTGGCAATGTCGTCGGGGGCCACATTGTCGATGCCGTCCACTGTGCCGGCCTGCAGCTCGATCAGTTTCTGCGGGCCTTCCTGGCTCCAGCGGATGACGACCGTCGCGGATTTGGCCTTCTCGCCCCAGTAGTCATCGAAGCGGCGCAGTGTGACGTTGTCGCCACGGTTCCACGCCTCGAGAACATACGGCCCGGTGCCGATGGGCGCCTCGATCAGGTCACCCCCGCCGCCTGTCGACTCGAGGTACTCCGAGGGGTAGATCTGGAAGGCCGAGAACGCGGCCTTGGCCGGGAAGGCCGGGTCGGGCACGCACATGGTGAATTTCACGGTCAGGCGATCGACGGCTTCGATCGACTTGATGATTCCGCCATAGTCGCACGACGACGCTTCATGCATGGTGGGCGTGAAGGGGATTTCGGTCGGCGCAACGACTTCGGTGGGCGGAGCTGGCGGTTCGGTCGGGGCTGGCGTGGCTGCCGGCTGGCAGGCTGCCAGGACGACGCTCGCCAGAATAATGAACGTAGCGATGAACTGCCACTTGCCTTTCATACTGGCTCTCCTCCTTAAACGAAACGCGTTCTTGGTCGAGTTCGAGTGAAGGCACTTGAAGTTCGAGGGGTTAGCGTTCACCTCCTCTCATTGGTCCGAGTGCTGCTCCCCGCAACTACTCGGAAACCCCTCACGGGGGAGGGGTCGAAGGACCTGGATGGATTGGTGTGGAGCCGTGCGGTGGATAATTCCTACCAGTATACACGGAAGTCGGGGCTTGTCAACGCTGAACGGCGAGCAGCAGCACTCCAATGGAGGCTGCGGCGACGAAGGCGTATTCGCCCAGCGTGCGCGAATTCAACTTGCCTCGCAGGTGAACCCGCGCCACGCCGATCACGCAGTAGGCGGCCACCGTCAGGCCGAGCCCGAAGGCCACGGAGGGCAGCGGCCAGAAGTTGAGCGGCAGCCCGAGTTGCGCGATCACCAGGCCGGTGCCGCTGGCATAGGCCAGCAGGCGAGGGCTGGGAGGGGCGGTCAGCTCGAGCAGCCGCAGGGCCAGGATCGCGACCACCAGTCCGATGAGAGGCAGGAAGATGGCCAGCCGCGTTTCCGAGGCGTGCAGTGCACTGAGCAGCAGGGCGAGCAGCGTGTACGCGAGAATGCCCAGGCCGATCGAGGCCGGGTCGTAGCGGTAGTCGTCGCGATCGATGACGATATACTCGCCGACTACGCACAGCACGACCAGCACGCTCGCAGCCGCCATGCCCACCCACCAACGCGGGCCGGAGGGGAAGAGCGCGAGCGCCACCCCGCCTCCGACGGTGGCCATCGCCGGCAGGATCAGATGAAGCAGCGGCGCCCAACGGGAACCCCCGCCGTGCAGCCCATAGGCGGGGTGCGCGCGCAGCACCGAGTCGGCCCCGACGGCCACCAGAGCGCCGAGCAGGACGAGGAATACCGCTGAACCGTTGACCAGCACGGTCCACTGGATGTTGAAGAGGGTCAGCACAAATCCCTGCGTCGGGATGCGCACCAGACGCGAGAGAGCGTTGCCCAGCACGACCAGCGCGGCTATTACGCTCAGACGCGGCGCGTCCAGAGGGATACGACGCGGTTCCATGGGCGCATTTTAGCATGCGGCGGGGGCGGGCGGCCGCGGAATCCTGGCCCGGGATTCAGCCCACAGGTGTGCGCCCAAACGAATCGGTGTCACTTCCCCCATTCGCACGTATAATCGCCGGCGCGCTATGGACACGATCAGATGACTTGGGCCGCGATTGTCCTCGGAACGCTGGGTTGGTTTGTTGTCGGGCTGCTGTTCGGCGGAGGGCTGAACGGGCTGGCCGACAGTCTGCCGATGGGCGATGTGCCTCGCGGGCGGAACCGAGCTGAGGCGCTGCTCCTGCCGCGCTGCGATTTCTGCGGCGAGCCGCGCCGCGGGTGGCGTGGGCTGGCACTGCTGCAAGCCCTGGCTGGTGGCAGCGTCTGCGGTCAGTGCACGGCGCCCCGCAAACGGCGGG
>JAPLGX010000231.1 GCA_026389925.1 Chloroflexota bacterium | reverse complement strand
AACCTGGGTTTGTTCGATACGAGGCAGTACGCTGCCCGCCGCGCGCCCGATCTCAAGCCCGGGCTCGAGGAGTATGCCGGGCGTGCGGGCGTGCGGAACATCGAACCCATCCAGGGCCATCCCGTCCGACTGTACTCACCGCTAGCGAGGCTTTCGGCGCCTCGCCTCCTTCTCGTCGGCGATGCCGCCGGCGTGGATCCGTTGTTTGGGGAGGGGATCGGCGCCAGTCTGGCTTATGGGCGGGTGGCCGCGCAGGAAATCGATCGAGCGCGCGCGCGTGTCCTGGCCAGCGACCTCGGAGACTACTTGGGTTTGCGCTGGACGTGCGCGCGATTGATCTACGGCCTGGCTCCGCTGCCCGGATTCACCCTCATGGCGTGGGCCATTGCGCGACTCATTGCGTCCAGCTACCAGCCTCGGTTGGCGTGAACCTCAGGGCAGGAAGTCGAGCGGGTTGACCTTGCCGTAGTCCACACTCTGCATCTCGAAATGCAGGTGCGGGCCGGTGGAATTACCGGTCGAGCCGATGTAGCCGATGACGTTGCCCTGGTAGACATTGAATCCGCAGCCCACCGACAACTGGCTGAGGTGTGCATACACCGTCTGCCAGCCATTGCCGTGGTCGACAACGATCAGGTTGCCGTACCCCCAATTCGACCAGCCGGCAAACACCACCACGCCGCTCGCCGCGGCGTAGATGTTATCACCCAGGCGACCGTGCAGGTCGATGGCGGGATGGAACGATGAATACTGGTTTCCGGTCACCGCATGGCTGTCGCTCGGCCACACCCACCAGTTTTCGCCTTTGACATCGCTCAGGTATGGCCCCTGGCAGGCGCCGTCGCCGCCGTACTGCCATTTGTCCTTGTCGGTCCTGCGCAAGATGGGGACCCGCCACTGGACGAATTCGCGCCGCCCTCCGGGGATGACGATCCACGAGCCGGCCGCGATGCCCGGCGCGGCCGGATCGATATTCGGTTCAAGTCCGTTGCCCGGCCAATTGACGATGACGTCCGGCGTCACGCTAAAGAACTTGGCCACCCCGTTCAGCCCGTCGCCTTCCTGCCACTGATAGTACGTTCCATCCACCGGCAGGATGTTGAGCACCTGGCCGGGGCGCAGCGTATGCGGGTCATCTTTGAGAACGGAATAGTTGCCCCACAGGATGGTTTCCGGCGTGAGGTTGAAGCGCGCAGCAATGGCAAAGAGCGAGTCGCCCTGTTGCACGGTGTATTGAGTCACGTCGACGCGGGGACGGGCAGGGACGTCGGTGTGGAGCAGAATGGCTCGATCGATGACCGCGCCGCCGGCACCTGAGTCAAACGCTGGTAGGACGGCGGGTCCGGCGGTCAGCGGCGCACTCACGGTGGGGGTTGCCGCGCTGCTCAGGTTGATGCGCGCCGGAAGCCATGACCACAGGCTCGGGCGGGCCATCCAACTGAACAGGATCACCAGCCCCAACACCAGGAAGTGGCTCGCGCTGCGCAAGATCGGCTCGCGCAGGCCGGAGCGCACCAAATCCTCCCACAGCCTGAACCAGGCTGGGCGCGATTCGCGGGAGGAATCGTCGACATCAGGAGAGGTGCGGTTCGATTCGGGCGTCATTGTTCACCAATGGAGAACGGGAGGATATCTTCTCGCCTCCCGTTCTGTCAAGCCAGCCTATACCGCCGATTACCCTACGGCGGCTTGGTGCAGCGCGTTTAGTAGTAGAGATGCGGGTTCTCAGGAGTCCCCATGTAACGCATTTCGAAATGGATGTGATATCCAGTGGAATTGCCCGTGTTGCCGGCCAGCCCCAGCGGGTATCCGCCATAACTGATGCCCTGGCCGCAGCGGACATTGACCTGGTCCATATGGGCATAGAAGGTCACCCAGCCGTTGCCATGGTCGATGATGACCAGGTTGCCGTACCCGCGCGTGCTCCAGCCGGCGAACACCACAACGCCTGCGTCGGCGGCATAGACGCCCGTGCCGGGCGCCGCGGCGATGTCGATCCCCGGGTGACCGGGCCAGAAGTCATTACCCGAAATGGTGGTGAAGTGCCCGGGCCACGACCATGCACCTGAGCCCACCGGACCGCCATACCCGCCCGCGCATGCCCCGGGGCCGAGGCTGGGGAAGGAGTAGCGCGTCCCGATCATAACCGGAGCGCCCCAATCCTTGAACGGCCGGCTGCCACCGGGAACGATGACCCAATCCCCTGGCAACACTTTGGGATCGAGCGGATTGAGATTGTTGCCTGGCCAGGTGAGGATCTCCTCGGGCGTGGTGTCGAATTCTTCCGCGACCTTCTCGACGGTGTCGCCCTCCTGCCACTTGTAGTACAGGCCGTTCACCGGCAGGATGGTGAGCACTTGCCCCGGGCGCAACAACTCCGGGTCATCCTCGAGCACGTCATAGTTGCCCCACAGGATGGTTTCGGGCTTGATCTGGAACGTGGTGGCGATGGAGAAGACCGAATCGCCGCGCTGCACGGTGTAAGGCGTGATGCCCTCGGTGGGCCGCTCAGGGCGCACGGTGTGCACGTCAATCGTGCGCCGGATGAGTGTGTCGTTGGCCTGGGCCGAATACTCCGGCAGCCTGGCCAACCCGCTTCCACCCGAGGGGGACGCGGCGGTAGCCGGCGGCCCGCCGCTGGCTGCGGCGGTGCGCGCCGGATCATAGGTCCGCCATGCCCACACGCCGCCGGCGGCCAGGGCCAGCACGAGGATTCCCAACCCGATCCACAAGAATCGTTTCTGCACCGCTCACTCTCCCACGCAGGCGATCAACCGATAAGGGTCGACAATTCTAATTGTCTTTGGTCAAAGTTTCCAGGAACTCGATATTGTTCTCGGTCTGGCTCAGCCGGGTCAGGATGGCCTCGGTGGCCGTTGTGATATCCATGCCCGCGCCGTTAGGCGGCGCCGTCATCATCTGGCCAAACATGCGCCGCATCAACCACACCCGCGGAGTGATATCTGGGCCGAGCAGCAATTCCTCGCGCCGGGTGGAGGAGCGCTCGATGTCGAAGGCGGGGAAGATACGCCGCTCCTGCAGCTTGCGCGAGAGGAGCAGCTCCATATTGCCGGTGCCCTTGAACTCCTCGTAGACCATGTCGTCCAGGCGCGAGCCGGTATCCACCATGCAGGTGGCGATGATGGTCAGCGAGCCGCCTTCCTCGATATTGCGCGCCGCGCCGAAGAACCGCTTGGGCGGATAGAGTGCGGCCGGGTCGAGGCCGCCGGACAGCGTGCGCCCGGAGGGCGTCACGACCAGGTTGTAGGCGCGCGCCAGGCGGGTGATCGAATCGAGCAGGATGACCACATCGCGGCCGATTTCCACCAGCCGCTTGGCGCGCTCGAGAGCGATCTCGGCCACGCGCACGTGTGAGGTGACCGGCTCATCGAAGGTGGATGAGATGACCTCGGCCTCCACCGAGCGGTCCATATCGGTGACTTCTTCGGGCCGCTCGCCGATGAGCGCCACCATCAGGTGCACATCCGGGTATTTGCGCGAGATGCTGTTGGCCACATGCTTGAGCACGGTTGTCTTGCCGTCCTTGGGCGGCGAGACAATCAGGCCGCGCTGGCCTCGTCCGATGGGCGCCACCAAGTTGAGCAAGCGGGTGGTCAGTTCGTGGCGGTCGGTTTCCAGATCAAAGCGCTTCTCGGGGAAGATCGGCACGAGCGATTCGAAGGTGGGGCGCTGTTTGGCCGCTTCCGGGTCGAGACCGTTGATGGCTTCCACCCGCAGCAGGCCGAAGTACTTCTCGGATTCCTTGGGCGCCCGCACCTGGCCAATGACCATATCGCCGGTGCGCAAGCTGAAGCGACGAATCTGCGATTGCGAGACGTAGATGTCGTTCGGCCCCGGCAGGTAGTGTTCGGCGCGCAAGAAGCCAATCCCCTCTTCGACGATCTCCAAAATGCCTCCACGCAGCTCGAGCCCCTGACGCTCGGCATTGGCCTGCAACAAGCGCAGCACCAGGTCGTCCTTCTTCATCCGGGTGAAGGCGGGGATCTCCAATTCTTTGCCGGTGCGTCGCAATTCGGCAAGCGTCATCTTTTCTAGTTCGGCTATGTGCATTGTGGGCTCTCGCTTATCTCTCGAGGAGGGTGGAATGACATCAGATGGCCGCATCGCCGGCGGCGCGTCGGGGTGGTTTCAAGATCGGTGGACCGTCTCAGCCTAAGGGTGTACGGACGCTCTCGGGGCGAGTAAACACGGGCAAGGTGCAACGCCCGCCCGGCCGAGCCCGGGCGTGCGCCGCATGCGATGGATGGAAGGATACGCGTTCCTAAAGATGGGGTGCCACCGCGTCATTCACGGTCAAGTGACCCACGTAGGACTTGAACCTACAACCAACTGATTAAGAGTCAGCTGCTCTGCCAGTTGAGCTAGTGGGCCAAGATGGGGTCGGTAAAGTGGGAGCTACCGGGCATACGATCGCGAGCAGGTCCCTGGGGGCGCCGATTGACAACTGGCTGGGCGCTCACCGCCATACTGCGGCGAGGGGCGCCTCCCCCCGTGCTGGCAGGATTATACCTGGAATCATGAGGCTGTCAATAGGAGCGTGTCAAGCTCTGATGACTCGACACGTTCGCGGGACTCTGCACGGGCGAGCCGCGCGCGGCGCTGCGCCTCTCACTTGGAGTTGCCCCGGTCGGCTTCTTGGGAGTATGTGTCTGTTGCGGGCCGTGGCCCTTGTCTTTGGACGACTTGCGACTCTCCTCGACGTGTGTTGTGTGCTTCGGTTTGTCCGGATGTGGAGGGTTATTCCCATTGGAGAGTGGGAAGTCGAAGTTGTGCTGCGGCCCGAGGCGCTTGCCCGCTTCGGAGGCGCGCGTGCCGGAAGCGATCAACTTCTCGGCCGCGCCTTTCATCTGCGGCGAGGGTCCCCCGCGTGCGAGCGCCACGGCGCTCTCGACCCGAGGCAGCAATCCCGCCAGGCGTCCAGAAAGCGCGTCGAGCGCACTGGCTTCCTGCACGCCTTCGATAAGCCTTACGCTCCGATCGAGTGCGCCGGAGGCCGCCTCAAGCGCGAGGCCCGCCTGCGCCCAACGGCCGTGCGACGCCAGCAGCTCGCCCTCAGTGAGCCGCCGCTCCGTAATCTCCAGGCTGAGGCCGGCGCGCGCGGATGGGCGCGGCGCGAGATCGAGGGCGACTTGCTCGATGGCGGCTTTGGCGGGGAACAGCGCATCCCCGGGGAGCGCGGCGGCCGCGGCGTATGAAACGCCTGCGGTCCCTGCCAATCCCACCACCAAAAGCGAGACCAAGGCGGCGGCCCACAACAGCTGCGGCCGCGTGGTCCAGCGCCTCAGGCGGTTTGCGACGATCAAATCCTCGCCCTGGTGGCCTACGTGCGCGAGATTCAGAAATAGCCGAGCGCGCCGCGGCGCCGGCACACACAGCAAGAG
>JAPLGX010000328.1 GCA_026389925.1 Chloroflexota bacterium | reverse complement strand
TGTCTGGAGCCGCCAACGGCCTCGAGCTCAGCTGCCCGGCGGCTCGGGCAATGGCTCACCCATTATCCCGCAACTCGGCAGGCAAGCCACCCTCCAACTTTCCGCAGGCCAGCCGGGTCAGCTGTAGCGAGTTGTTGCGCGGCCCACCCGGCCGCCTACATCTTCTCGAGTGCACTAGCGGCGGCGGACGCAGCTGTGTTCGCGGCGAGCTTCATGCCGCGGGCGAGGCGCGCCAGCTCCGGAACGCGCCATGGCTTGCTGAAAACGAAGCGCACGAGGGCAGGAAAATTGGGGCAGCCGTCGGGGCCAGCCAAGCCGAACACGGCCGGGTCGCTCGAGCCATCGTCGGCGCGGTCGCTAATCGCCCGGAACACCGACCACGGGCAGTCCCTGTCCTCACAGACCGCGGCGATCGCGGCGGTCTCCATGTCGATCGCAATGACGCCCTGCCGTTCGAGGCGCACCACCTCGTCCTGGTCGACCAGCAACTCGTCCGATGTCACCAGCGTTCCTCGGGGCGCGGTGTAGCCGAGAAGAGCGGGCCGATACTCCGTGCCGGTCGATAGGTCGATGACGAGATCCGGCACGACGAGGTCCCCGATGTCGACGCTCGGTCCGATGCCCCCCGCAATCCCGACCACGATGAGATGATCGACAGGGGTGGAGTCGAGGACACGTTCCGCCGTGCGCGCAGCGGCGCGGGTTCCAATCCCCGTCGTCGTCGCGACTATTTCGACCCGGCCGACCGCGCCCGAGAGGACGGCGCCACCGCCGGATCGCGCCCGGCTGAGGGAGAGGGAGCGCACGAGGGGGCGCAGTTCGGGTCGCATCGGTGCGAGGATCGCGACCCGGCGGGCAGGTGCAGGGGTGGTCACCTCTTCATTTTACCCGGCGGCGGCGCTCGACGCCCACTGCGCGCGTGAGCAGGTGGAGCGCAGCTACACGAACGCCGCGTCGCGCCCTTGAGCGGATTCCTGCAGTTGGCGCAGCACATCAGTGATCAAGGCGCGGCCGCCTAGGTATCATACGGAATCCTTGCGATTCCTTGCGGTGTCTCGGCCCGCTTCTCCCACTCCCTCGCTGGGCTCTCTGGCACGGCGAGTGGTCTTGGTGAATTCCCCCAGCGTGAGCGTGAGATGCAGCTTAGAGTCCATGTATCATCGCCAACCTTGGTCCCGCGACTCAATTCATGCCCTATTGCCTTCCTCGAATTGGCTAGTCGCCGTCCCGCGCCTCTCTGGCTAATTCCCTGACACGAAGGGAGATGTGGTTTTCTAGCACACCCGGACAAGCCCTCATGCGGACTCCGATCGATGTGACGGGTGGAAACCAAGAGCCGCGCGCTGCGCAGGGCAGTTCCCCTATTGACGTCCTGCCACGATTGGGCTATTCTCGGGTTAAATCTTGCCATCGAAGACATCCGGGCACGCGAGTATCGCGGAACTGCGGGCAACCTCGCGAGTATGGAAGTGGTTGCCGAGGCCCCCTTTCCAGGAGCGAAGCTCATAACCCGGAGGTACCAGGTTCCCCGGCCTGCGTCCTGGGCAGGCGAGTCCTGGCCCCGCCACAAAATAGGAGATCCGAGGCCATTTGAGCCTCGGTTCTCTTTTCATCCAATCACGCGCTTTCAGCCAGTTCTCCGTGCGTCTTCGATGTCGCCGTCGCATTTGTCCCACTGGGCTCGTAACCTGCTGGTCC
>JAPLGX010000342.1 GCA_026389925.1 Chloroflexota bacterium | reverse complement strand
GTCATTGACCCGGACATCAAGTCCGCTCAGCATCTGGAACGCGACCTCGTGGACGGGAAGCAGGCGGCGCAGGCTCTCCTCGCGGCCAAACAGCAGGAGTCCCAGAGCGCAAACGGCCGACACCGCATGGTTCGCCTGAATTGCCCCCAGGGCCTTCGCAAGCTCCACATCGGGGAGGCCTACCAGACTCGCGTCGCCGCGACCTTGGCTCTCGCGGATGAAGCGCCGGAAGCGCTCGAACTCGAGGGGATCGAGGTCATCCCAGCGCGCGTCCCTAACCGCGAGCGCGGAGTCGTCGAGCAGGCCACGATCGGCCTGCTGCCCCTGCATTTCCTGAAAGTGCAGCGGCAGACAGGCGGGTTTGGCGTCGCCGCCGAGGGCTCGTCTGATGTACTTGCCTTCGGTCGTCCCGACAGGGGCGCGGGCAGGCAGAACCTCGACAGCGATCACGTCCTGGTCGTCCAGCCGTACGACTTGGACGTGCGTCGAGAGCGAGGGTCGAGTGCGATTGGCAATCAGCGCCTGGAGCCGCAGCGGATCGGTGCTCCCGCAATGGCGCGGGCGTGCTCCCGTGGCACGCCCGTCGTCTTCCACGCCCACGAGCAGCCAGCCGGCAGCGTTTCCCGGCCTGTTGGCGAGACACACGACAGCCTCGATGAGATCCCCGTCGGAGAACGCGCGCGCCTCCTCGCCCTTGAACTCCACGTCGAGCGTCTCGCCGCCGCCTATCAGTTCGCGAAGGAACTCCGGGGTCACGAGGTGCCTCCGTAGAGCGGGGAATCCTCACCCACGACAGCTTCGATGTGGCGCTGCGCGCCTTACCGACAACCGCGTGTTCGGCACTGGGCCAAGCGGCTAACCTGTGGCCCCGCGCGGCGGTGCGCAACACCGGGGCAGCAGCGCACCAGGGCACCGGCGCACCGGGGCACCGGCGCACCGTGATCGCTATCGGCTAACGGCTAACGGCTAACGGCTATCGGCTATCGGCTATCCGCTCCCGCCTCCCTGCTGTACCTTCTCCTCATGGCCGCCGAAAAGGACCCGCCGCAGGCGCGCTACATCGACTTCTACGACCTGGCGCCGGTCGGCTATCTCACCCTCAGCGAGCCGGGGCTGATCCTCGAAGCCAACCTCACCGCCGCCACCATTCTGGGGGTGACCCCGGACGCGCTGGTCGAGCGACCATTCACCCGCTTTGTCCTCCCCGAAGACCAGGACCTTCACTACCTGCATACCAAGCGGCTCTACGAGACCGGTGCGGCGGACGCGACGAGCGTTCCGCAAGCCAGTGCGCCGCAGGCCTATGAACTGCGGATGCTGCAGGGCGACGGAACGGCATTCTGGGCGCATCTGGAAGTGACCGCCGCGCGGGACGCGGGCGGCGCGCCGGTGCGCCGCATCGTGATGAGCGACATCACCGAGCGCAAGCGGGCGGAGGAATCGCTGCGGGAGGCGCATCAGAAGCTTGAGACGACGCTAGACAGCATCACCGACGGGCTACTGGTTCTCGACCATGACTGGCGCTACACCTACTTCAGCGAGACGGGTGCGAAGCTGGTCGGCATGCGCCGAGAGGATCTGATTGGCAAGTGCGTCTGGGACCTGTTCCCCTACGCCAAGGACACCAGGTTTTACGAATGCTATCACATGGCTGTTGAGACCGGTCAGCCGATAGCTTTTGAGGAGTTCTACCCTGAGCCGCTCAACAGATGGCTTGAGTGCCGCTGCTATCCGTCGCCAGACGGGCTGTCGGTCTACTTCCGCGACATCACCGAGCGCAAGCGGGCGGAGGAGTTGCTGCGGGAGAGCGAGGAACGGTACGCCCTGACCCTCGACGCGGTGAACGACGGGCTCTGGGACTGGAACGTACAGTCCGGCGACGCGCTGTTCAGCCCCCGCTACTATGCGCTGCTCGGATATGACGACGGGGAATTCCCAGCCAGCTACGCGTCGTGGCGACTCCTGGTCCACCCGGAAGACTTGGCCCGGGTCGAGGAGGAACTGCGGCTGAGCATCGAAACCGGCAAGGGCTTCGCCATCGATCTCCAGATGAAGCTGAAGTTCGGCGGATGGCGGTGGGTCTCGACCCGCGGCAGGGTTGTGGAACGGGACGCGGCGGGTAAGGCTCCGCGGATGGTCGGGACCTTGAGCGACATCACCGAGCGCAAGCGTGCCGAGGAGGCGCTTCGCAAGCTCGAAGAGCGCTTCAGATCGATGTTCGCGCAGGCCCCGCTGGGCATCGCCTTCATCGACTCGCTCACGGGACACATCGACGAAGTGAACCCGCGTTTCGCCGAGATTGCCGGCAGGTCGATGGAGGAGATGGCGATCATCGATTGGATGCGGATCACGCATCCCGACGACGTGCAGGAAGACCTCGACAACATGGCGTTGTTGAACGCCGGGAAGATATCCGGGTTCCACATGGAGAAGCGCTACCTTCACCATGATGGGACTCCCGTCTGGATCAACATGTCGATTGCCCCGATTCTTGTGGAGGATAAGGCCCATCCGCGCCACCTCTGCATGATCGAGGACATCACCGAACGCAAGCATGTCGAAGAGAAGCTGGCCGCCGTGGCGGCGGAGCTGGAACGCTCGAACAATGATTTGGAGCAGTTCGCTTCCATCGCAGCGCACGACTTGCAGGAGCCGCTGCGGATGGTGGCGAGCTATACCCAGCTCCTGGCGGAGCGGTACGAGGGCCAACTCGACGAGAAGGCCCGGAAGTACATCGCCTATGCGGTGGACGGGGCGGTCCGGATGCAGCAGCTCGTGAACGATCTGCTGACCTACGCGCGCGTCGGCACGCGCGGCAATCCGATCGAACCCACGGACGCGGGGCGCGTCCTCGGTCAAGCGATCGGGGACCTGGCCACCGCGATCGAGGAGAGCCGGGCGGTCGTCACGCACGAGGAACTCCCGCTGGTGCGCGCCGACGCGTCACAGCTTCGGCAACTGTTCCAGAACCTGCTCGCGAACGCCCTCAAGTTCCGGAGCGAGGAGGTCCCTCGCGTCCACGTCTCCGCCCGGGACGAGGGGCGCGACTGGGTCTTCGCCGTCCGGGACAACGGCATCGGGATCGATCGGCAGTATGCGGAGCGGGTCTTCGTGGTCTTCCAGCGACTGCACACCCGGCGGGACTACCCCGGCACCGGGATCGGCCTGGCGCTGTGCAAGCGGATCGTGGAACGACACGGCGGCAGGATCTGGTTCGAATCCGAGCCCGGGAAAGGCTCGACGTTCTCGTTCACCGTCCCCAAGTAGAACCCACGAGGCACACGTCGATGGCAGCGACCCCATATGGAACGCCGGTGGAGATCCTCCTGGTGGAAGACAACGCCGGAGACGCGGATCTTGCCCGGGAGGCCCTGGAGAACAGCAAGATCCGCAACACGCTGAATGTCGTCGGCGACGGTGAGGAGGCGATGGCATTTCTGCGTGGGGCCGGAAAGTACGCAGGGGCCTTGCGTCCGGACCTCATTCTGCTGGACCTGAATCTGCCCAAGAAGGACGGCCGCGAGGTGCTCGCCGAGATCAAGGCGGACGACGACCTGAAACGGATCCCGGTGGTGATCCTTACGACCTCGCAGGTGGAAGAGGACATTCTCCGGAGTTACAACCTGCACGCCAACTGCTACATCACGAAACCCATCGACCTGCATCAGTTCCTGAACGTGATCAGAACCATCGAGGAGTTCTGGTTGACCATCGTCAAACTGCCGCCCAACCAAGCCACGTGATGAGCGAAGACCTGCACCTCCTCATCGTGGAAGACAACCCGGCCGACGCGGATTTGCTGCGCGAGGCGCTGCCGGAAACGGGGCCCATACGATTTCTCGGCGAATGCGCG
>JAPLGX010000054.1 GCA_026389925.1 Chloroflexota bacterium | reverse complement strand
CGGCCGCCTCCAGCGCCGCCTCAAAGGAGTCGGGAGCGACGTAGGTGGGTGCAGAATCGATGACGCATGGCCCCCGCCGCGCGGCCTCGCGCACCTCGGCCACCATGGCCGGCGCATGGACCCGGGCCAGCTCATCCTCGGTGGCGGGTCGCGGTTCAATCCAGGTCAGGTCTTCGGCGATGGCCAGCCTCCGCAGCGCGCCAAGATGCGCGAAGCGCTGCGGGCATTCGGGATGGTCCGGATAGTCATGAGCAGGCGCTGAAACGATCGCGCAGGCAACCGGCATGTCGGCCTCCCGGGCAAGCAGCAGGACCCTCGACCGATTATACAAGAGCGCCCCGACGGTTCGCACGCGCGACGCGGCCCGACCCCATCGACCCGGGGACCATTGACCCGACGCGCACCATTTGCTATCCTAGCATCAACGAAGAGCCGCACGAAGGAAACCCGGAGAGTGACGACGATGTTTTCAGCCACAGCCGACCCCGACCGCCAGCGGATGGATATCGTCTCCGACCAGGCGCTCACACCCGACGATTTCGAGAAGCTTGTCGCGAGTGTCATTCGCGAGGCGGCGCGGTTGAAACCGGGCTGGGTGGCGGCCGTCGACTTTCGAGGCATGTGGCTCAACGATTCGTTCATCAACGAGCACTTCGGGATGTTGCAGACCGCGCTTCTCGCCGGGAAGGCGGGCAGGATCGGCACCCTGCTCGACAGCGACGCGCTCAAGATGCGGCTGTGGCAATCGGGGGTGGGCAGCGGGTCCAACCCCCTCACCCAGCGTTTCTACAATGAAAAGGAATGGGAAGCCTTCCTCTCCGCGAGCTGACTCCGCGAATCGTAGCCGTGCCCACTGCTCGCGGCGCGCTGTGCTTCTTGCGCGAGAGGCGGGTCGCGCATCAGGCCTCTCGATAATCTCCCAGCCGCACATTCGCGAAGTCGTCGGCCGTCTGGGCCGGTAGGGAGCCCCTGCAAATGAGAAGGGCCTTCCCTTCTCATCGCCAAACCGCCGGCGCCCAGTCTTCAGCTTCGATCTCCCACACATCGCCCCGCCTCCCCGGCAGGCGGATATCCAACAATCCCGGACCGCCGAGGAGCACCTCCCGGCGTTCGACGCTCAACCCGACCCGCCACTATCCTTCTCCAAGCAGGCAGCGCGCGTCCGCCGTGGCAGGCGCTGTCAGCCCAGGAGGGCCTTAAGTGCTCGCTGGCGATCGACCATTCCCTCGCTACTGCCGAGAACTTCGCACTCTCCGACCCCTCGACGATGGTGAACCAGGCTGAATGCAAATGCCAAGCACGTCATCTCCCCGCACATGCGGCAGTTGGTCTGCGGCAGAAGCCTCCAGATGTCGAGGGGGCGCGGCGCCCGCCGCTGGCCCGTCGCGGCCACGAGTTCCTCGCGGTGTTCCCAGGTGGCGTTGATCGCCTCGATCAGGGCCGCCAGGAGCTCCATCCCTTCAGGGGCATCCACAACCTGCGTGATGCTCACTCGCTCGGATTCCAGAGTGATCAGCCCTGGTTGACGGCGGAGCGTGAGCGAGAGCGTCTGCGGATTGTAGACGATGACGTTTGGGAGGGCGGCCAGGTAGGGAATTACGTCCGCCAAGCTGCGTGACGGCGATCCCACAACAATGATCTTTCCCGGCTCAGCCAGGCATGGCAGAGTCCGCACCAGGGCGATCGACTCCAGGAAGGTTCCGCTCATTTCTGGAACAGTTCGCCGTGAACCGCTCGGATGCCCGCACCGGGCACCTCGATCATCACCTTTCAGCCACCTTCCAGCAGATCACGCGCCTTGCCCTTGAGATGCGTTTTGAGAAATGCCAGTGCCCCCTCGGCGTCGTCATCCATAAGGACACGCATTAGTTCGAGAAGGTCCTCGTCCTCCAGCACCAAGCGCATGGCTTTCTTCATCGCACTCTCTCCCCTCCCCTGCCCTTTGGCCCGATAGCGGTTATCGGCTCCAGGACCTTACAGCGTGGACCGCGTCACCAGACGGATGCAGAGCATTTGGCCAGGGCTCGGTGGCGAACCAGGGCCCAGGGTCCGGCTACTCTTGGTGATTTCGCGGGCGATGGCAGAGACCAGCACCGAGCAGACACCGATTGGCGAGCCGTCCGTTAGCGCACATCTTTTCTCGAGATGCGCGATCCGTCTTCTGGGCTGCGGCGCCAGGCTCCATTCTCAAGCAACAGTCAGGGTGTCCCTCTCTTCGCGCATTCCATGCAAAAATCGGTGCCGCGGTTTGTCCAATAGACCAGCCCGCAGCCTGGGCAGGTCACTTTTCGCAACGCATCAGGTTGCTGAGCCGGCGCAGGGCGCTGCTCGGGCGGTAGAGCAGCAAACGGGTCCTGGATGCAGCTGCATGGCCGCCCGGACTCGGCATGTGTCGGAGTCTGACTCTCGGCTGCCTGGGGCTTCGGCCGCGCTGGAGTGCCCGTCGGTCACTCACTCCTCCCAATCGAGGGAGCCTCGATCACCATCGACTGCAATTGGGCGAGCTTCCCCGCGTATCCCTCCTCGTGAAGCACCGGGCAGTCGTCCAAGCTTTTCTGCGACGCACCCAACTTGAACGCAAAGGTGTAGCAGGTCGGCTCGCCGCACTGCTTGCAGTTGGTCTGTGGCAGAAGCTTGTAGAGAGCCATCGGCGCAGGGCGTTGATGCGTGTCGTGATCTGGCGTGATTTCGGCGCGCCGCTCCCAGGTCTTGTTGACCAGGTCGATCAGGCCCCGCAGCTCTCGCTCGGCCTCCTCGCGGTCGGTCGCATTGCTGGTCGCGATCTCGTAGGCGTGGAAGGCGATGTTGTGGCCACCCTTTTTCCAAGTGAGGGCTTGCGCGGCAGGCAGGTACACTGCCCCGCGCAGCGTTGCGTTGAGGTAGGGCAAGACCTCCGCAATGTCCCTGGTCAGGCGGGCCTTGGCCGCATAGCGCTCGGCCCCCGGCTCGCAGGGCGGAGTAAAGACCTCCACGTCGAACCGCTCGATCAGCATGAGGCCTCCTTCACTCGGCTCGCCGCCCAAGAATGTACACGGCAGGAGCGAACAACACCGCAGTGAAACCAACCAGCGCCGCAAGATCGACCCATGCCGAACCCAACGACGCACCCTTCAGCGCAGCTCGCAGCGCCTCCACGGCATAGGTCAGAGGTAGCAGGCGCGCGATCACCTGCAGCGAGGGGGGCATCGCCGCCAGCGGCGTGAAGACCCCGCCCAGGAACATCATCGGGAACCGCACGAAGTTCGCCAACGTCTGGGCCTCGAAGATCTCGCGTACGGCCACCGAGACGAAGGCCCCGAGCGCCGCGAAGGCGGCGGCCGAAAGCAACAACGTCAATGCGAGCAAGAGCCAATTGACACTCCCTGCGCCGAAGACGGCCAGGGCAACCGTCAGGACAACACCCGTCACGGTCAGACCGAAGGCCATGCCGCCCAGCATCTTACCGGTGAGCAGCGCGCCCAGGCTGATAGGCGCCAGCATCAAGCGCTCCAATGAACCGATGCGCCGCTCGAAGACGATCACGATGGCTTCCATCGAGCTTGTCCCAAATAGCAGGGTCAATCCGAGCAAACCCGGCACGAGATCGCGCGTATCCCCCGGGTTGCGGATGGCAAAGGCCAGCACGAAGGCGAAGGGGAACAGGATGCCCCAGCTGATATTGGGAGGCTTGAAGTAGTAGGCGCGCAGGTCCTTGATCGAGATGTAGAACATGCCGCGCAGGTCATCCCGCAGCATGGTTGCCTCCCTTCCCGCCCTTCTCGGCGAGCATCGTCTCCGCACTCAGGCCGGTCAGCCGGACGAACACATCCTCCAGGCTGGGACGCAGGGTGTTGACAGCGATCACCTGCTTCCCGCGTGCCTCATTCATCGCGAGCTTCACGGCGGCTTCGACCCCATCGTCTCTGCATTCAGTCCGCTGCCTCTCCTGGCGGCCGTTTTCGCCTGCGAGGACTATTTCAACGACGGTGTTGCCATGTAAGCCGGCCTTCAGCCCATCGACCGTGTCCAGGGCGACGATGCGCCCCTTGACGATGATCGCGATCCGGTCACACAGCCGCTCCGCCTCTTCCAGGTAGTGCGTGGTCAGAAAGACCGTCACCCCCTCCTCGCGCAGGCCGGCGATCATCTGGCGCAAGTTTCGCGCGCTCATCACGTCCAGGCCGGTGGTGGGCTCGTCCAGGAAGACCAGCGGCGGGCGATGCGCCAGGGCTGCGGCGATGGTGAGCGCGCGCTTCATGCCGCGCGAGAGCTTGGCGAAGGGCGTGTCGCTCCTTTCGGCGAGACGGAAGCGCGTCAGGAGGGCTTCGGCCCGCGGCCGGCGTTCGCGGCGGGGAACTCCGTACAGTTGCATGCTGAACACCAGATTGTCCATGGCGCTCAGCTCGTCGTACAGATTGGAGGCTTCCGGAACGACGCCAATGCGTTTCTTGATGTTGGTCACGTCGCGCGTCAGGTCGTACCCAAGGACGCGGGCGCCGCCAGCGGTCGGCCGCGTTAGCCCGGTCAGCATGCGGATGGTGGTGGTCTTGCCGGCGCCATTCGGCCCAAGGAAGCCGAACACCTCACCCTGGCGCACGGCGAAATCGATCCCACCCACCGCGCGCAAGGGCGGCTTGCCTTTCCCAACTGGGTAGGCTTTGGTGAGGCCGGAAGCTTGTATGACGTCATTCATAGGCGATAATCCTTCAAGAGGACCGGCAAGAAATCCGATTCGGGCGCACGGCAGGCAGCCAGCACGAAGAACTCGCGCCCGAAGAACAGCCGCTGGCGAGCCTCACTTGCGCTCAGGAGCGGCGTGGAGCTGCGCTGGGTCGCGTGGCAGGCCATGGCAACGTGCTTGGGCTCCCAGGCAGGCGATATGTCCACGCGCAAGGCAATCAGCTCGTCGGGCACGGCATGTACCTGACGCATCTCAAGCTGCTCGGCCAGGCTGCGCGGTACGGCGAGAGTGTAGAGGGCGGCAACCTGCTCGCGCGCGGCGTAGGCCTGGGCAGTGCACTGCCCAATCGTGATATGGTCTGGGTGGCCTGACAGCCCGTCCTCTCCGAATGTCACCACGACCTGTGGGTGAACTTTCGCCATGTAGGCAAGAATGTCCGCAGCGACAGTCTCCGGGTTCGCTTCGCGAAGATGCCCATCCTCATAGTCGAGCACGCGCGGCGGCCTAATCCCCAGGGCGGCGCAGGCACAGCGCAACTCGCGCTCGCGAACGGCGGGCAGGTCTTTGGCCTCGCACAGCGGCGGGTCACCACGCGATCCGGCTTGGCCGCGGGTCACTGTGAGCACGTGGACCCTCACGCCCTTGCGCGCCAAAAGCGCCAACGTCCCCCCGGGGCGAAAGGTCTCGTCGTCCGGGTGGGCAAAGACAGCTAGGCAAACCATCGCTACACGGTTCACTGACTTCGACTCGTCGGCGGGCTGCTAGTGCAGCCGATCCGTTAGATCGATGAGGGTGCCGTTCAGGTAGGCGGCTGCCGCTTCATCAATGGAGGTCAGGTCGGTCACGATGGGCCGGAGGCCGCACGCCTGAATGCTCTCGTATGCACCTTGGCCCATCCCGCCGCACAGGAGGACTTCACAGTCGGCAATCGCCTCGGCCATGCGAAGGTGACGATCGTGTGCCTGCGGCCCCAGGCCGTGCGCATGACCGGGTTCTTCGTGGTGCTCTTCTCCGCCGAAGTGCGCGTGGCCAAGTTTGTCTCGCATCTCGCGATGGGTGATCTTGCCGTCATCGATTGTGAGTACCAGGTAGTACGGGGCGCGCCCGAAGTGCTGGCTGATCTCGTGCCCATCTTCCGTTATTGCTGCGAGCTTCATAGCGTTCTCCTTCACCTCAGGGTTTGTCGCCAACGGGTCAGAGTCTCCGGCGGGAGATGCTGTCAGCTTTCCAGCTTCGATAATCGTTCAACTCAGATGCCCTCGACCGAGAATTGCTCGATCGCGTCCATCGCGTGGGCGGCGTAGATCGAACCCGGGCCGCCGCCCATGAGCAACCCTACACCGATCGTTTCGAGAAGCTCACCGCGCGTGGCGCCGGCGGCCAGGGCGTCGTGCGCGTGGTAGGCAATACAGCCGTCGCAGCCGACGGCGATGCTGATCGCAAGAGCCATCATTTCCTTGACCTTGCCGCTCAGCGCTCCATCCTCCACGGCCTTCTTGTGCATCCGCGCAAAGCCGCTCGTGGGGCCAGGGATCTCGGTTCCCAATTGCGCCAGACGCGCGTCGAGCTGGCGGCGGATTTCTGGATAGTTGGTTGTCATTGGACGCCTCGTGCAGAGGAACGTGTTGCTCGACGCGATTGTGTCATCACCCGCAGTTTGCCTGCCGCACCCGGGGGAGGCAACCGCAGAGGCTAGGCGACCAGATCGATCTGCGGTTCGATGACCACCTCGGATTTCACCGAATTCGTCACCAGGCTGTATTTCTGCGCCGACTGGAGCGCGCGACGGGCGCGGGACTCCACCGCCTTGAGGTCCTCACCGCCGAGCGAAATGCGGATCACCGGCCGCAGGCGCAGGCGAGTGAAGGTCTCTGTGCGATCCAGCTCTATCAGCTTGGTGCCTTCCGCCCGGCAGTCGTAAGACAAGAGCTTGAGCTTGAAACGCTCCGTTGCCCAGATAAACATCATCATGACGCAGGTGTTAGCAGCCGCCACGAAGGCGTCTTCCGGTGTGAAGACCCCTAGGTGTCCCTGGGCGTCGGGAGGCGCGGAGACATCCATCTCCGGCCCGTTGCCCATGACGATGCGCCCCCAGTGCTCACCTTTCCAAGTGACGGTCGTGTGGTAAGTCGCCG
>JAPLGX010000230.1 GCA_026389925.1 Chloroflexota bacterium | reverse complement strand
CTGGTAGCCTGCTACGCGGCCACTAGCGTAGATCGCCATCATCTCCACCTGCTGCTCGAGAAGATGCTCCACGACGTCGGCGTAGGGCTCAACGCTCGAAGTGTGCCGTGGCGGATGGGGCGGGTCGCCCAGGCAAGCCCGGATGGCTTCGCCGTCGGGCATCGGCGACCCGGGTTGCAGGAAACCCTGCGCCTCCGCCAAGTCATGGTACCGGTGGACGGTGATCCGTGAGATCCTCAAGTCCCCAGAGATGCGACGCCCGCTCTCGCCGGCGCGCAGGCGGTGGATCAGATCGCGTAGGTAGTGCATGTGTAGCCTGCTACGCGGCCACTTGCGTAGCAGGCTACACCGAGCGATCACGGGTGGTATACATCGCCCGATCACGCCCGGTATACATCTGGCGACTACGCCTGGTCTAGTTTAGGGCGGTCAATGACACACGCCAGCCAGTTGCTCGATGGCGACTGTCTGAGCCGCCTCAGCGTGGGCAAGGGCCGTGTTGTGTCGGCAGAGAGCATGGGACTTGTCTTTGGATGAGGAGGAGCCCACGGTTCGGTCAACACAGACCCATGCCTGGCCGGCCGACGCGGTCGATCTCTTCGCGACCTGGGCCTACAGGCGGCTGGAAGTTATCCGGGGCGCGAGGATGCTGTCCGAGGTGCCCGATATTGTGTTATACTTTCTGCTAGAAAAGTATAACCAAGGAGGTGAAGCCATGGAGGTGAAGATCTCCACCAAGGGATGGGTTGTGATCCCCGCCACGCTGCGGGAGAAATACAACCTGAAGCCTGGCGACCATGTGAACGTTGTCGACTACGGGGGAGTCGTGTCTATTGTGCCGGCCTCGGTCGATCCTGTGAAGCACGCGGCAGGAATGCTGAAGGGCGACGGGTCCCTCACCAAGACGATCCTCGAAGAGCATCGGAAGGAACGAACGCGTGGGCGCTAAGGCGCGCGCCTACGTCCTGGACAGCTTCGCTGTCCTCGCCTACCTGGCGGCAGAAGCAGGCATGCCACGCGTTCGAGAAGTGCTCCGCGACGCCTCGGCCGGTCGTGGCAGCGTCTACCTCTCCCTGATCAATCTGGGGCAGGTCGCCTACATAGTCGAGAGGGAGCGCGGCCTCGCCCGGGCACAGGAAACGCTCGGCTTGATCGACCAGCTACCCATACAAATCCTTCCCGCTTCGAGGGAGGCGGTCATGGCTGCCGCCCACGTCAAGGCGGAGTACCCGATGGCCTATGCAGATGCCTTCGCGGTGGCCGCCGCCCAAATTCTCGACGCAGTCATCCTCACGGGCGACCCGGAGTTCGAGGCCGTAAAGGATCTTGTCCACGTGGAGCGCCTCTGAGGCTGAGGAATTCCTGCACCTCGGTGCCGCGCCTTTGACGCCGGCAGTGGTTGGAGCCATGACCACTGCCGGCGATCTCTTAATGGGGTGCAGGGTTGATCTGTTGGAGAGGCTTCAGCCCAGGAATTCATATCGGGGCCCGTGAAGAGGAGAGGCTCAGACTGTGATTGAGAAGGAGCAAAGCTTGGCCACCGGCCGGGAACACCCGCGGCCCGCCAAGGGACCGTGGGTCGCCGATCTGGCGCCCGGCATGGAGTTCGTCGGCTTCTACGTGGCGCGCAATCCCCGGCTGGTCGCGTTCCGCGATCCGGGCCGCGGGAAGGACCTGCGCATGCAGCCCTTCGATCGAACAGGCTTGATCGACGCCAGGCTATGGGACGGTGCGGAAGAGACTTTCGAGGCAGCCAGGGAGGGCGGTCCGGTGAAGGTGGCCGGAGATGTGGAGACCTTCCGCGAAGAACTCCAAGTGTCAATGTAGGCCGGATGCGGGCAGCACTCGAGGAGGAACTGGACATTGCAGACTTCGTTCGGGTCACTCCAAGAGATCCTGGCGCGATGTGGGAGACCGTGATGCAGGCCGTGGGGGATATCGAAGATGCCCACCTGGCTTCGGTGGTCCGACACTTCTACGGGAACCTGGACTGGGCTTCCCGGTTCATCGAGGCTCCCTCCGCCCGGCGAATCCATCACGCCTACCGCAGCGGCTTCCTGGAGCACATCCACGAGCTGCTCGTCCTGGCCAAACCGCTGATGGAGTTGTATCCCGAGGTCAACAGGGACTTGCTTCGGGCGGGCATCCTCCTTCACGATATCGGCAAGCTGGAGGAGCTGACTTGGGGCTGGGACACCGACCTCACGCTCGAGAGGCATCTGATGGGCCACATCGTGATCGGGGCTCAGATGGTCGGCCGGGCTATCGAGGCAATCGAAGGGTTCCCGAAGGCGCGCACCACGGAGTTGCTCCACCTTGTAGTCTCGCACCACGGCCAGCTCGAGTGGGGATCGCCCCGGCGGCCGAAGTCGATTGAGGCCATAGCCCTCCACCCTCTGGACAACCTGGATGCACAGGTCAACCGCATCCTGCTCCTGACTGAGAGCGCACGGGCCAATGGTCATCCGTGGACAGCCTACGACCGCATGCTGGGTCGGTCCCTCTATTCGGGAAACGGGACTGGCCCTCCCGCTGAAGACACGGGGGCGGCCGCGTAGGTCGGCTGCCCCCCACCCATTCTTGCGGTTCTGGGTACCCCTCCGCCTGGAGGAGACACGCCTACCCCACGACGCAATGCAGCGGGCCATCGGCGGCACGAACACCTGGCCAGCTTATCGCTGAGAAGAAGACGGACTGTCTCCTTTGGGGCTCAGGCGAGCAGGGACCCGGTACCGGTTGTCATTAGGCCAAATGGCTGCTATAATGAGGCCAGATGGCTCGATCTCATCCCCAGGGGTAAGGAGTGTCTGATGGAGAGAACCACCACCCGCGAAACAAGAAACCGAGAGCTGAGTCGGCCCGGAGTTGCGGAGGCGATTCCCTACGCCGCGAAGATCGGCCTCCGCGTGAGCGATACTCAGGACCTCATCCACCGGGTTGAGCAGGGCTTCTCCTACCAGGCTTTCGAGAAAATGCGCGGCTTGCTGGATCTGTCGGCGTCGGAACTCACCATGCTACTGCAGATCCCGCAGAGGACGCTCACCCGCCGCAGGCAGGCCGGAAAGTTCGCCCCGGACGAGTCTGAGCGTATTCTGAGGCTGTCGAGGGTGCTGGACGCCGCCGTCGAGCTATTCGAAGGCGACCGCCGAGCGGCAGTGGAATGGCTTCAGTCCCCTAACCGGGCGATAGGTGGCGAGGCCCCGCTCGAGATGGCCAGGACTGAGATCGGCGCCCGCGAGGTGGAGAGCGTGATCGGCCGCCTTGAACACGGGGTTTCCTCGTGACCCTGCGCTCATGGCGGTTGGTCAAGCGCAAGCACAGCGACGATGCGTTCAGTGGTGAGGGAGCAAGACAATACGGGGGCCGATGGAACAGCCGGGGCGTGCCCGTAGTCTACACCGCCGAACATGCGTCGCTCGCCGTCCTGGAGGTGTTCGTTCATCTCGGGGCCACCAAACTCCTGCCGGAGTACGTCCTGATACCGGTTGAGTTCGACGAGGTCCTCGTCGAGGTGGTCGACGACGGCACACTCCCGAAGCACTGGCGCGCCTATCCCGCGCCGGTCAGCCTAAGAACAATCGGAGATCAATGGGTGGTGGAAGGCCGCTCCGCGGTGCTGAGCGTGCCAAGCGCTGTCGTCTCGAGCGAGCGGCTGTATCTCCTCAATCCGCAGCACCAGGATTCTGCGAGGATCGCGATCGGCGAAGCACAGGTGTTCGCCCCTGACCCGCGACTGCAGAGATGAGGGGCAAGGAGGTCCGGGATCCGGTGGCGGTTTGCTGTCGGCGCAGCCACAGCGAGGCATAGAGGCAATAGTGGACTATCGAAAGTACTACGCTTTGGAGTCCTACTTGTTCGATGAAGTTGGCCCTCGCTTCCGTCAAGCAGGGTGGCTGGACGGCTTCGACTTCTTCTGCATCATCGCCTGGAAAGCCAATCGCGCCAAGTCAGCCGTCGCCCGGCGGCTCCTTCTCAAAGGCCATGCTTGGATCGAGGAGGCCGTACGTGAACTGACTGCCGGCATTGCGTCGCAACCAAGCCCCAGGCACCGAATGGCTCACGTCGTCGAGTGGGGCTTTCAGCTTCCGATGACATCTGCGATCCTCACCGTCCTCTATCCCTGATGATTCCACTGTCTACGATGTTCGCGTTTGCGACATCCTTGGCCGTTTCCACCATCTCAAGAACATTACGGATTTCGAAAGGCTCTGGGAAGGATACCTTCAGTACAAGGATGCGCTTGCCCAAGTAGCACCAACCCACCTCAGCCTGAGGGACAAGGATCGATACCTCTGGGGAAAGTCGTTCTTTGAGCAAGTGAATCGCGACATCCGTCGCTCATTCCGCGACGAAGCATGAGCCAGAAGTGTTGTCTCCGGTCCATGGTTTCCGGTGCCGGCGGCTCTCGATGCTCTTCGGAAGGACAACGTTCTTGCGTCGCTCTTCCGCAGGCTCTGCCTGCACCTCATGGTGGACGAGTGGCAGGACGTCAGCCTGCTGGAATACGAGTTCCTGAAGGAGCTCCTCGACGGGGACAACAACTTCGTCGTGGGCTCGCCGGCGCAATCGATCTATGGCTGGCGTAGGGCACACTACGACGCGCTCGCAGAGCGCTTTCGACGCGACTTCCCCCACGCCGGGACCATTGTGCTGCAGCGCAACTGCCGGTCCACGCGCCAGATCGTGGAGGCGGCGACGAGCCTGGTGCCCAACGCGTACTCGGAGGCGCGCATGGAACCCGAGAAGGGAGACGGGCCGCCGGTCGAAGTGCACATTGCTTACGATCCGGACTCCGAGGCGGATCTGGCGGCGCAACTGCTTGAGCGCTATCACGAAGAGGAAGGCCTGCGTCACCAGCATACGGCGGTCCTCTTCCGGCAGTGGCGGCAGTCCCCGGCGATCGAACGGGGGCTCACCGCGAGAGGCATTCCATACACGCTGGCAGATCGGTTCACGTTCTACAAGCGAGCGGAGGTGCGCGAGATCCTCTCCTACCTAATCCTGGCGAGGGCAATGCGCCACAGCAGGCCTGCGGAGGAGGACGACAGCGGCGCATTGGAGACCGTGATCAACGTTCCGCCTCGCGGGATCGGCCCCAACAGCCCGCATCGTCTGCGAGCAGAGCAGCCGTATCTCACCTGGAGGCTGTCCTTCGCCGGCATGGTACGGCCTGACCTGCGAGAGCAGGTTCGGAAAAGCTGCATAGAGCTCTTCGAGCTGCTCGCAACGCTGAGCCATCAGGTGGATGACGTGCCTCCCGAGAGAATGGTGCAGGAGGTGGTGGAGCGTACTGGATACCGGACCTGGTTGGAGGAGGATTTCGGGGCCGGCCGCAGCGTGTACGCCGTCGAGGCGCTGCAGAAGGAGGCGGCCAGCCACGGCTCGACGGCCGCCTTCCTGCGGGCGATACGCGCCAGAATGAGGGCCCGCCTCGACTCGCGTCCGGGCGACCAGGGCGTGACACTTTCCTCGATCCATGGAGCGAAGGGCCTGGAGTGGCCCCTGGTGATCGTCGTGGGTCTGTACGAAGGCAGCCTGCCGCACGTGATGGCCCGCAACGGCGGCGCCACGAAGGATCCCCCCCGATGAGCGGCGCCTGGCGTACGTCGCCCTCTCCCGTGCGGCCGAGCACCTCCACCTGACCGCCCCTCGGCATGTCGAGGCCAACGGAAGCCTGCTGGCGGTCCAGCTCTCACGATACCTCCAAGAGCTCCCCGGACCGGCCGGCTTGTGGAGGTGAACCAATGGCGTGCGGGATCCCACTCGCCCACTGACCCCGTGGCGCCCTTCCCAAGGATGGGCACTAGCGACATATCCACCGCCGAAGGTTGCCCCTTTGCCATGTGCGCCCTCCGGACGGGCACACCTTGGGAGGACTTGACCGCCCTGCCCCGGGCATGGTAATATTGCTTCGTGAGGTATGACTGTATGACTACATGACCAAGGAGGTTGGTAAGCCAATCTCGGCTGTGCGTGTGCAAGAGAAGGGACAGGTGACCATTCCGAAGGAGATCCGGGAGAAGCTGCACATCAGGAAGGGCGACCTGGTCACCTTCGTAGAAACGGAAGCCGGCATCCTTATCCAGCCCGCCCAGATCGTGGTATCGGCTGCGCTGGACGAGATCGGGAGGGCTTTGCAGGAAGAAGGATTGAGCCTGGAGCAAATGGTCGAGAGGGGACGAGGCATCCGCGGCGCTCTCGTCGAGGAGCAGTATGGCGTATCGGATGACTCGTCCAAATGATGCGGCTTTTCATCGACTCGAGCGTGCCGTTTTCGGCGGCCTACTCAGCCCAAGGCTACGCCCGCGACCTCATCATGCGAGCCCTGACTGGGGACGTAATCCTCGTCGTGAGCGACTTGGTGCTTGAGGAGACGAGAAGAAACATCGCCCAAAGCTCGCCTGAAAACCTGCCTCTCCTCGAATTCGTCCTAGCGAGCATCCCGTTCGAGGTTGTCCGGGCGCGGAAATCGCAGGTCCTCGCTGCTTCCAAGTACACAGAGCTGAAGGATGCACCCATCGCAGCCGCCGCCAGGCACGCCGGGGTCGATCTGCTCGTCACCCTCGACAGGAAGCACCTGTTGAACAAGCCTGATCTGGCCAAGCATGTTGGTGCAGACATCGTCACGCCTAAGGAGGCAGTGGACAGGCTTTCGTCCGAAGGTGAGGGCTAGCCTGCCGGAGATCCCCGCCTTTGACACCGATACCCACAACCTTGTATGTCCGTGCGCGGCCGTCGCAAGAGTGGAACCCGGTGTCTCGGATGCCATGCCGTCGGTCGATCGCTTCCCGACCCGAGGCGCGCCTCAAAGCCAGAGAACCCGGATCTGACCCTCAAGCTGTTTGAACTGTGGATCGCCGGTGACCAGCACACCCTCGCTGACTTGGGCGAGAGCGGCTGCAAATGCGTCTCCCAAAGAGATCTTGTGTCCGGACTTGAATCGAGCGGCCCCAAGGGCCAGAGACCAGTCCGCCTCCACAAGTGCCACACCCATTTCTTCGAGCCGGGAAATGGTCCTATCGGCATCGGCGTCCGAGATACAACGCGCAACCAGGTACCAGATCTCCGCTGCGTTGACCACGCTGATGAGCACCGGGATGTTCTTTTCGTGTGCGTCGACGAGGAGTTCCGTGACCTGCTGGCTGGCCGGTTCCCCCTCCAGGAAAGCCATAACCGACCAGGAATCCAGGATGAAGCTTGCGGGTCTGGCCGGCACGTTAGAGCTCTCTCTCGCGGCGCTTCTCCTCCAGCAAGGCCACGAGGAGCTTCTTGCCCCCGTAGATTCCGCGGAGGCGCTCTATGTGCTCGCGGGTAATGGGAGTCAACACGATCTGGCGGGTCTTTTCGTCCAGCTTCACCTGGATTGGGGTACCCGCGCGCATCCCGAGCTCCCGCCGGATACTGGCGGGAATGACGATCTGACCTTTGGATGTTAGGTGGGTGGTCATAGTTCAGCTCCTCCACTCCAAGGTAGTATAACACGCCTGCTGTGTATGTCAAAGAAGGAATGTAATACATGAGCTGGAGGTAATACGTCGGGCTTTCCAGCTCCGAAGAAAATCCGGCGCTCTTCTTCGCGGACCCCGATTCGGGTGCTACGCGGATGCTGCCCTGCTATCCCGGGTTCAGCACCCGCCCGACGAACAAAAGGCTTCCCGTCTGGCCATCACGGATGAGGTAGATGAACGGCCGGTCGACTGTGATGGTGATCGGCTCGTCAGGCAGAGCCGAGGTCAGTTCCATAATGACCGCGGTGGCGGCGGCTGCCTCGGTGCCCTGCTCGTCCACGGAGACAATAGCCTTGTGCAGCACGCTGCCCATGTACAGGTCCCGGGTCCCGTCCATGCCGGAAAAGTCGGCCCGCTCGGGATCGAAGGCGTCGGCCATGCCGAGGTTCTGAAGGGCGTCATTGAGGCTGAAGGCCGATTCGTAGGTGAACCTGGGCAGGCTCAGGATCACAGGCCCGTAGGTCAGGTTGCCAATGATCTCCTGGAGCATCTCGGGGCCCAAAGCCTCTTCGACGGTTTGGAACTGTCCTTCGTCCGGCAGGATGATCAGCATGGCCATGTTCCCGGTCTCGTAGGGCAGCTCGAGCGCCCTGTATTCCTCCCGCACCGCATAGCCGTACGGCTCGTCCTGATGCATCATGGGAACCTCCACCGTGGATCCATCCAGCAGATGGAACGGCTCGGTGGTGGTGGCGTCACTGTCGAAGGCATGCAGCCAGGCGGCCTTGAAGTAGATGGCGTTGGCCAGCACCAGGCGGGTCAGTGCGTCAATCGCCCCGCTGGGGATGAGGTCGTGGATCTTCTCCCGGGTCTCGTCGCTCACCCACTGGTTGATCGCCAGGCGGGCGACCTCCGGATCGGCAGCGAAGTCCACCAGGCGCATCCCCGCGTCGTAGTTCTCCCCCAGCAGGTCGAGGAACTCCGGCCGGAAGGTAAAGCCCTGCTGGCCCCAGAGGGAGTTGGCGATGCTCAGCTCGAAGGGTGTCCCCTCAGTGGGCTCCTGGGCGCGGGCCTGCAGGTCTAGGGAATAAGCGTTGAAGGCGGGATGCAGTCGGTCCTGGGGCAGAGTGAATTGGAGCGTGCTGGCCATCTGGCTGGCGGTGTCCCCGGCGGCGCCGGCGTAGGTCATGGCGAGCGCCACGGAGATGCTGTGTGGGGAGAAGAACAGGTTGCCTTCCCCGGCAGCAAGGGTGCGATATAGGTCCAAGGCGAAGGCGGCGTTCCCGTCGGCGAGTGCGGAGACATCCTCCGGGCCGGCGTCTGGGCTGAGGTCGCGGGGCTTGTCCGAGACAGCCACCGATGAGCCTGGCGGATGGGATGATCCCCCGCCGGGGGTCGCCGGGGGTAGAGGGCCAGGCGAGACGGGCGTGCAGCCGGCCGAGGCGAGCAGCGCGAGCGGTACAAGCAGCAGGAATGCCTTTGAGATGGGGTTCATCCTGTCCTCCTCCCTTCCTAGGACGTTCGCCCTGCGTCCGCAGTTCCCGCGATGCAGCGGCAGCCTCCCGGCCCCGAATACGGGAACGGCCAGCGCCGCGCGTCCGATCGCATGGCGCTGGCCCGCGGGGGACGTGAGAAGTGCTGGACGGGGTAGGTGTAGGTCCGGAGCGTGCGGCGCGCAGGCCTCGCCCCCGCTGGCCGTCATCCCGGCGGGAGCACTCGATGTCGATCAGCAGCCCGAGCCGCTCTTCGAAGGACAGCTCGGCATAGCGCGGGTCGCGCAGCTGCTCTTCCAGCCCGGCCCGTAGGCCGGGTGGGCGCAGGGGGCGCAGTTTGTCGAGCAAGGGTTGGGTCAGCATCGGCATTCTCCTTAGCGGTAATAGGCTGCGCCACAGATGCTGGCATGCGCCGGCAGCGGGAGGGTCGGAGCCTCCTCGGCCGGCACCTGATCGAACTTGGCGTCGAGGATGTTCTTGAGGCCCTTGTACGAGGAGATGCCGCAGCCCAGCGCCCGGGCGCAGGCCCCTTCAACACGCTGGTCGCCATAAGATCTGCTCAGGCTCATGACCCCCAGGCAGGTGCGGAAGGCCTGCTGCGGATGCACCCGGGCGGCCAGGGCCCCTTGGATGAACCGGGGGGCCAACCTTCTCCGCCCAGTTGATCAACCGCTCGGGGGTCCATTCCAGATGGCGACGATGGGCCTCGGGCATGTGCTCCGGCAGGGTGCTGAAGCGGCCCGGCGTGCGCGAGCGCAGGTGCGAGGCGACCCTTAGGCACTGGTAGTAGACCTCCACTGTTTGCTCGGTGGCCCGGATTTCCACCTGCCGCCGGGATAGGGCATACGGCACGCTGTAGAAATGGTTTTCGAAGGCCACGTGGTAATCGATGTTCACGATGGCGTTCTTGTAGACGGCGAACGCGTAGGGAGAATCCGGCAGGGGCTTCAGCGCCGGCCGGTCCAAGGCTTCAAAGCGCTCCCGGCGGGATTGCCGCAGCAGACGCATGGGGCGGGTATTGAGGTCTTCCAGGAGCCGGCGGATCTCGGCGTTGAGCTCGGCCAGGCTGAAGAAGCGCCGGTGGCGCAGCCGGGCTAATATCCAGCGTTCCACCAGCAGCACGCCGGCTTCGACCTTGGCCTTGTCTTTGGGTTTGCGCACGCGCGCCGGGATGACGGCGACGCTGTAATGCTGGGCAAAATGCAGATAAGTCGGGTTGAGATCGGGCTCGTAGCGGTTGGCGCGCCGGACGCCGGGGCGCAGATTGTCCGGCACGATGATCTCCGGAACGCCGTGGAAATAGGCCAGGGCGCGCTGTTGGGAGCCGATGAAGTCGGGCAGTCCCTGGCTCCAGGTGGCATCGGCGTAGGTGTAGCTGGAGGCGCCCAAGACGGCCACAAAGACCTGGGCTTGCCGGATCTCACCGCTCTGGGGGTCGATGATCGGAACCGTGGCGCCGGCATAGTCGACGAACATCTTCTCGCCGGCCTGGTGGTTGAAGCGCATCGACGGGCTGAGGCGCTTGGCAAAGCGGCGGTAGAGCTCGCAGAACTGGCTGTAGGCGTAGCCGTCGGGGCACTGCTCGCGGTATTCGACCCACAGCAAGCGCAGGGTCACGCCTTTGCGAGCGAGTTCCGTACGGATCGAAAGCCAATCCGGCAGGGGAATGGGCCTGGTCGTCGGCCGCGGCGGCAGAGGGTAGAGCCGCCGAAAGAGCTCTTCGTCGCTCAGCCCGTCAGGAAGTGGCCAACCGAGATGGGCGGCTTGGGCACGATGGATATACTCGACAACGGTGCTGTGGGAGATGGCACAACTGTGAGCCGCCGCTCGATGGGAGAGACCACAGTCGAACTTGAGACGCAGGACTTCGCGGATCTTGTGCATGGATAATCGCTCTTGTGGCATCGCTACCTCCGTGAGGAGGCAGAGGATGCCTGAAGAAAGATGGATTATCCAGCGTGGCCAGGGGGTTTATCCGATCATCGCCGGGGTGGTCGACATGCTCCGGATTCGGTGGTCGGCATGCTCCGGATTCGGTGGTCGACATGCTCCGGATTCAGTGGTCGGCATGCTCCGGATTATGCACCGGCTTCGCGGGATTTCGAGCCCCCATGAGTCCTCTGTCCAACTTGCCGGAGGCATGACCCGATGTTCCCTCGGTCGCACTGTCAATTGAGATAACCATGCTAATTATTGTAGCAATTGGCGAATTTGATACGGGCAGTTGACATGAGTTACGGGACCGCCTATCATGGTGATTGTATACTGGACGCAGTGTACTACATACTATCGAGG
>JAPLGX010000286.1 GCA_026389925.1 Chloroflexota bacterium | reverse complement strand
CTGCTTGAGGATGCCGTCAGACATCTCATCCACTTCAGTGAAATCTAGGCCGAGTCGAATCAATTCCTCGCGCCATGGCTCGGGCATGCGATTGTCAGGGGGGGCCACCAGATAGACCTTGGCCTGAAACTGCGCCAAGCCGACCGACAGCGAGTGCATAGCCCTCAAGTTCATACCGCCGGTCAAAGCGATCGTCAAGTTGCGCAGCGATCCACGCTCGCGGAGGATCGTGTACATGTCGAGTAATGCCTGTGTTGGATGCTCGTTGTAGCCGTCGCCAGCATTGATGATGGGCACATCGCTGACGGCCGCGGCCTCTGCCGGTGCAAGTTCCTGGGGGTGCCGGATTACGAGGATATCTGCGTAGTTCTCCATCATCCGCACAGTGTCATGCAAGCTCTCACCGTAGTAGTCGCCTGCGCGGGTCGTCTTCGGATCTGCGAAGCCGACAACCCCGCCTCCAAGTCTTTGCATGGCACTCTCGAAACTGATGCGGGTACGCGTGCTGACCTGAAAGAACATCAATCCCAGCAACTTGTCGCGTAATAGGTCGGTTCGCGTTCTTGCCCGCAGGATCTTCTCCATCTCCTGCGCCACCTCGAAGACTAACTCGATATCCGTGCGCTCGAATCCCTTCATCGACAAAATATCTCTGCCCGCAAAGTTGTGCATGGTAGCCCATCCTCGGTTCCTAGTATTGTCCTGCCAAAGTCGCTTAGATCTCGCGCGTCGCGTCAGCCGTCGGCCAAGCGATCGGGAGGCTAGCCTCGCCAACTGAGCCGAGGCACGAAGCGGCCCTGACCTGGCCGCCCAGTTACTTCGCCATCCGCATAGACTTGTTTTCCGCGGACATATGTGGCCACCGGCTTGCCGGTAACCTCGATGCCCTCAAAGGCCGTAAGCTTGCATCCGGTTTGCAGCTTGGCGCCCTCCACGACCCAGCGCTTCTTCGGGTCAAAGACGACCATGTCTGCATCAGCCCCAACCTGGAGCGAGCCTTTGCGGGGATAGATGCCGAGGAGTCTGGCGGGGTTGGACGAAGTAAGTTCAACAAGACGTCCAAGCGGCAAGCCGCGCCGTATCACCCACTCACTGAAAAACAAAGGCAGCATCGTCTCTACGCCGGCGGTTCCGGATGGGTTGTCAAAGACGATATCGCTGACCGCGCCGTCCCTCGGGGCGTGGTCTGAACACACGAGGTCAATTTGGCCTTGAATCAGCCTGTCCCAAAGGGCATCCCTAGCTGCCGCTGAGCGCAAGGGTGGGTTGATTTTGAAGTTCATGCCCACATCCTTCCAGCGGTCTTCTGTCAAGAGGAGATAATGCATGGTAGTCTCACCAGTGACATTCTGGCCGCCTGCACGAGCCCTGGCAATCAAGTCGAAGACTTCCGGCAGGCTGACATGTACAACATGCAAGTGGGCTGCGGCGGCGCCGGCGAGCATGATCGCCCGGCTGGCAGCCTCGATTTCGGTGATCGGAGGGCGGCTCTCGCTGTGCGCTGCGGCATAAGTCCTGCCCGCTTTGCGAAACTCGGCCTCAAGGTGGGCTAGCATGTTCTCATTCTCGGCGTGGACGAGCATCGGCAGGCCGGTCCTGGCTGCATGCTGGAAGCCCTCATAGAGCTCCCAGTCCTCCAACGCCCAAATGCCATACCATTCGCGGGGCGCCGTGCAGTGCATCAGGCCTTTGAAGGCGGAGATGCCCAGCCCCTCAGCCGCGCCCTCCATATCCTGCAACTTTCCGCTCACAACACCCGCGGTGAGCACAAAATCAACTAGGACCTGCGCCTCCATCGAAGACGACTTGGCCCTCAACTCAATTGTGGTCGTCGGCGCTCCGCCAAAATCGAGCGGATTGTCATTGACAGTCGTCACACCCCCGGCTGCGGCACCGCTAGTCGAACGCACGAATCCCTCGTTTTTGTAACCCAACGAATGGAAATGGGCGTCAATTGCTCCAGGGAGAATGAGGAGGTCCCCATAGTCATGAGCCTCATCAGCTCCGGCAAGCGCCGCGGGATCGGCGATGGCCGCCACTCGGCCGTCCAGAACACCGATG
>JAPLGX010000254.1 GCA_026389925.1 Chloroflexota bacterium | reverse complement strand
CCCCGCCCCTTACCGGCTCCGCCATCTCGAGATCGGCAACGAGGAACGGCTCGACGAAACGTACTGCGAGCGGTTCGAGACGCTGGCCCGGGCCGTTTGGGCGAAGGACCCGGCGATGATTCTGCTGGTGACGCACAACCTCGAAGGCCCCGCAAGTTTCACCATCGGCCCCAATGGCGAGGCTCCGTCGCCGTTGCGGCTCGCCGAGCGGCTGGTGCGCTTCGCCCGGGACCGCCAAGGGACCATCTGGTGGGACTGCCACTACCGGGCCATGCCGAATGAGTTTGAGCGCGGCATTCCGGCGAGGATCCCCGCCATGGCGGCTCTGCGGGCCTCGATGCGCAGGCTGGTTCCGGAGTACGATCTGCCCATCGCGCCGTTGGAGGAGAACGGCGCGGCGCACGATCTGCAGCGAGCGCTGACGCACGCCCGCAATCAGAACGCGTTCGCGCGCATGGGCGACTATCTGCCGGTGATCGCCGTGGCCAATGCGCTCCAGGCCTACGACCAGGACCTGACCTGGTCGCAGGGCCGGGTGCACTTCACTCCGTCGCAAGTGATTCTGCAGCCGCCCTATTACGTTGATCAGATGGTCGCGCAAGCCTGGGCGCCGCGGGTGGTCGAGACGGTGGTCTCGGGCACCGGGCCGGCGCTCGATGTGAATGCGCGGATCAGCGAAGATGGCCGCCGCCTGGCCCTTTACGCCGTCAACGACAGCGCCGAAGCCATCGAGGCGGACCTCGTGATCCGCGGCTTCCAGCCGCAAGGCGATGCTGCGAGCGTGGTGGAGCTGGCCGGCGCTCCGCTGGCGGTGAACTCGCCGGCGCAACCGGCCCAGGTCGCTCCCCGCCGCTCGACCTGGACTTACGGCGCCCAACTTCGCTATCGCTTCCCGGCCCATTCGTTCACCGTCGTTCAATTCCAGGGCGGCCCGTAGGCCGGCATCTTGATCGGAGGTTATGCCCGCGCAAATCGGCGAAATGTGCGGGTCCGTTTTTCCCTGACTCTGATACAGTACCGGCGCGGAGGCAGGTATGCGGATTGCGAAGAGCGTAGCACTGATCCTGCTGGCGGCCATGGGCGCGCTGCCGGCCGGGGCACAGCAGTATGATCTGCTGCTCAAGGGCGGGTACGTCATCGATCCCAAGAACAAGCTGAACGCGGTGATGGATGTGGCCATGGCCGGCGGCAAGATCGCGCGGGTGGCGGCGGACATTCCCGCCGGCCAAGCCAAGAAGACGGTGAACGTCGCCGGGCATTACGTAACGCCCGGCCTGCTCGACATTCACGTCCATTACTATGCCGTGGGCGCCAGCCTGGGCATCATGCCGGACAACAGCGCCTTGCAGAGCGGCGTGACCACGGCCGTCGATGCCGGCACCGCCGGCTACAAAAACTTCGAAGACTTCAACAACACCATCATCAAGCGCGCCAAAACGCGGATCCTCGCCTTCCTCAACATCGTCTCCACCGGCATGGCCACCGCCGCCAACGAGCAGGACCCGGACGAGATGGACGTGGAGCGCTGCGTGGAGATGGCGCGCAAGTACCCCGACATTGTCGTCGGCATCAAGACCGCGCATTACTGGACCACACAACCGTTCGACGCCCGGCACCAACCGTGGACGGCGGTGGACCGCGCCCGGCAGGCCGGCGAGAAGATCGGCAAGCCCATGATGGTGGATTTCGCCGGGCGCCCCGATCGCCCCTACGACCGGTTGCTTCTGGAGCATATGCGGCCCGGCGACATCCATACGCACGTGCTCGGCAGAGGGTTCGACCCGGTGGTGGACTACGACACGGGCAAGGTCTACGACTACATGTTCCAGGCACAGAAGCGCGGCATCATCTTCGACGTGGGCCATGGGGCGGGCAGCTTCTGGTTCCGCACCGCGGTGCCCGCGCTGCGCAACGGCTTCATCCCTGACTCCATTTCCACCGACCTGCACACCGGCAGCGTCAACGGCCCGGTGATCGACATGATTACCGTCATGTCCAAGTTCCTGAACCTGGGGATGCCGCTGGATGACGTGATTCGCCGGTCCACGGTGAATCCGGCCAGGGAAATCGGGCGCACGGAACTGGGCCACCTGAGCGCCGGCGCGGGCGCCGACGTGGCCGTGCTCGCGCTGCGCAAGGGGACATTCGGCTTCTGGGATTGTGGGAAAGGCAAGATCACCGGCACTCAGAAGCTGGAAGCGGTCATGACGCTCCGCGACGGCGCCATCGTCTGGGACCGCGAAGGGCTCAGCAAGGAAGACTGGCGGAAACTGCCCAAGTTGTACTGAGTGGAATTCACCACAAAGGCAC
>JAPLGX010000361.1 GCA_026389925.1 Chloroflexota bacterium | reverse complement strand
CCCAAGACGCGCCGCATCGTCTTTCTGGCCAACCAGCCCGCGGCTCTGCCGGGCTGGGTGTGGCTGGAGCTGGGGCCGTAGGGCAAGACTCCGAAGCTGCGAACGAATTGCGCGCTCAACCGCTCGCTCACGCTCGCGGCTCGGCAGGTGCTTCCGAACACACGGAAATGCAACCGAGCCACGACCGTGAGGGAGTGGCTTTCGCCATTCGTTCACAGCTTTTCCGGTCTGGCCGCGCCGAACAAGACAGGAGTCATGTCCCACGGGGGTGCTATCATGGAAGTGCCGCTGTCTGTGGGTTCGCACGTGTGAGCGGACAGAATGTACAACGCCTTTTTTGGATTCAGGGAAAGCCCCTTTAACCTTACGCCCGACCCCAGCTTCCTCTACCGCAGCCACCAGCATGAGGAGGCGCTGGCCAACCTCGTTTACGGGGTCCACAGCCGCAAGGGCTTCATTGTGCTGACCGGAGAGGTGGGCACCGGCAAGACCACCATGCTGGAGTGCCTACAGGATTTCCTGGCCGCCCACCGCATCGACTTTGCCTTCCTGTTCAACTCGCGGGTCTCGGTCGAGCAGTTCTTGGAGATGATCGCCTACGATCTGGACCTGCGCTGCAACCGCACCTCCAAGACCCAAGTGCTGTTCGCTCTGAACCAGCTGCTGCTGGAGAACGTCAACCGCGGCCGAACCACCGTGCTGATCATCGACGAGGCCCACAACCGGAGTGGGACGTTCTGGAGGAAGTCCGGCTACTGGGCAACCTGGAGAACCGGCGCGAGAAGCTGCTGCAAATCGTTTTGGCCGGGCAGCCGGAATTCGACCGCAAGCTGGACGCTCCCAGCTTCCGGCAGCTCAAGCAGCGCATCGCGCTGCGGTGCATGCTCCAGCCTTTTCAGGAGTCGGAGACCTTCGAGTACATCGCCACCCGGCTGGCCCGGGCGGGCATGTCCGAGCAGAGCGTTTTTCCGCCGGAGCTGCTGGTGGAGATCCACGTCCGCTCGCAGGGCATTCCGCGCGTCATCAACGCCATCTGCGACAACCTCCTGCTGACGGCCTTCGCGCTGGAGAAGCGCACGGCCACCTTCGAGATGCTCGAGGAGGTCACCGAGGACATGCGCCTGGAGTGGCCCGGCAAGCGCCTCCCGGTCTCCCGCTCCCGCCTGCGCGAGCGCTCGCCGTCGGAGTCGCCGTTCTTCACTCCCGGGGATTGAGCGGCCCGGGGGCACACGCGGGGCGCTTTGAGCTCCAGAACCTGGCCGCGGATCTACACGAATTCGCGCACTGCGTCGATGGAAGCACCCATTGAGCAGTCGCATTCGCGTTCGACGATCACATCTATCAGGTACGCCACCTTTGAGTCGATCCCTCTGGCGAACGCGCTCTCAAGGTCGTTGGGTTCGTATACGCGCTCGCCCCTGCCGCCGAACGCCTCGACAAGCTTGACGTTATCCGGGTAGATTCCCCCATCGCCGTACCAGAGGCTCACCCCGTGCTCGTAGCCGTAGGCGTACTTCTGGTTCTGCCGGATCAGCCCCAGGTAGCCGTTGTTAATCACGACGATCATGATGGGAATGCCGTGCTGTCCGGCCATGGCCAGCTCCTCAAC
>JAPLGX010000338.1 GCA_026389925.1 Chloroflexota bacterium | reverse complement strand
CATGAAGAAAGCCCAGGAGATCTTCGACGCGAACAAGGGCTGGATCTGCGATGCAAAGCACTTGAGCCTGGCGAATCCAAAAGCCATCTACATGCACTGCCTTCCGGCGGACCGCGGCTTCGAGGCGACGGACGAGGTGATGGACGGGCCCCAGTCGGTAATCTTCGACCAGGCCGAAAACCGCTTACATGTACAGAAGGCAGTGATGTCCCTCCTGATGCGATGATGGAGGCGGCACCCCAAACTTCGCAGCTCGCCAGCGCTATCGCGGTCCCTTTCCTGCCATTCTCAAGGAGCGACCATGGCCATCGCCTTCAAGGGCCGTCTTCACGAAACCGCAATGACCACGCCAACCGACTACTGGAACGACTCGTGCTCGGTCGAGGAGCTCACCTATGCTATCGAGCGCGGAGCGGTCGGGGCGACCACCAACCCGACGATCGTCCTTGGGGTGCTCAAGAAAGAAATGCCCCTGTGGAAGGACCGCATCCGCGCGATCATCTCTGAGAACCCCACCTGGTCGGAGGCCGAGGTCACCTGGAAGCTGATCGAAGAAATGGCGGTGAAGGGCGCGGAGATCCTGCGTTCCGTGTTCGAACGCGAGAAGCACATGAAGGGGCGGATCTCGATTCAGACCAACCCCCAGTTCTACCGAAACGCAGACGCCATCGTCGCGCAGGCGGTCCATTTCAACAGCCTGGCCCCTAACATTCAGGTCAAGATCCCCGTGACGTTTGCCGGGGTCCGGGCGATCGAGGAGGCGACCTATCGCGGGGTCAACATCAACGCCACGGTGAACTTCACCGTCCCGCAGTGCCTGACGGTTGCCGAAGCCGTGGAGCGCGGGCTGGCGCGCCGGGAAGCCGAAGGAAAGAGCACGGCCGAGATGGCCCCGGTGTGTACTATGATGATCGGCCGGCTCGACGACTGGCTGCAGGCGGTCGCGCAGCGGGATGGGATTCTCACAACCCCGGGCTACCTCAATTGGGCGGGCATCGCCTGCTTCAAGAAGTGCTACGGCCTCTTCAAGGAGAGGGGTTATCGCGCCCGGCTGCTCGCCGCCGCCTATCGCCATCACCTGCATTGGTCGGAGTTCATCGGGGGGGATGTGGTTCTGACTATCCCGTACTAATGGCAGAAGCTCTTCAATGCCTCCGATGTCGAGGTGGTGGAGCGCATCCTGATCCCGGTGGCAGATGAGATCATCTATGTGCTCTACGGCTAGTTCCCCGATTTCCGCAGGGCCTACGATGAGAACGGCATGACGGTTGAGGAGTTTGACAGCTTCGGCGCCACCGTGCGCACGCTGCGCGCCTTCATCGGCTCGCTGCACGACCTGATGGCCGTCGTGCGCGACTTCATGCTGCCCAACCCGGACGCCAAACCGAGCGCGTGAGCACACAGCCACGCAATCCCGCGAGAGTAGGAGCCGGCCGAGAATGGATGGTATCGTCAAGGTCATGAATTGCATCAACGGGGAATGGACGGCGCCCGAGGGGGGTCAGGTCCTGGAGGTAGTCAATCCCGCCACAAACGAGGTCATGGGCACAGTTGGCCTGAGCGGAGCGGCCGAGGTCGACCGGGCGGCTCAGGCGGCTCACGCTGCCTCCATCGCATGGCGATGCACTCCCCCCACCGAACGAGTTCAGCCGTTGTTTCGCCTCAAGGGCCTCTTGGAGCAGAATCTGGAGGACCTCTCTTGCACCATCACCATGGAGTGCGGGAAGACTCTCGATGAGGCGCGGGGCGAGATCCGGCGGGCCATCGAGAATGTCGAAGTGGCCTGCGGGATCCCCACCCTGATGCAGGGCTGGGTCTCGGAGGACATCGCCCCGGGCATCGACGAGATCATGATCCGCCAACCTGTCGGGGTGGCCGTGGTCATCGCGCCGTTCAACTTCCCCGGGATGATCCCCTTCTGGTTCATGCCCTATGCCTTGGCCTGCGGAAACACTTACCTCGTCAAGCCTTCGGAGAAGGCCCCCCTCACCATGCAGAAGGTCATGCGCTTGATCGAGACGGCGGGATTCCCCAAGGGGGTTGTCAACCTCGTCAACGGTGCCAAGGAGACAGTCGACGCGATCCTCGATCATCCTGCCATCCGGGCCATCAGCTTTGTGGGCTCAACGCCCGTGGCCAGGTACGTCTACAGTCGGGCCACAGCCAACGGCAAGCGCGCCCAATCTCAGGGGGGGCCAAGAACCCGATCGTGGTCATGCCTGATGCGGACTGGGACACGGCCATCAACATCATTGCCGACAGCGCCTACGGCTGCGCCGGGCAGCGCTGCCTGGCTGCGTCGCTCGCGATCACGGTCGGCGAGGCGCGCACGACCTTCACCGAGGCAATCTGCGACGCCGCAACGAGCCGGGTGGTGGGTTATGGCCTAAATGCTGGTGTCCAGATGGGACCCGTGATATCGCACACGAGCAGGGAGCGGATCGAGAAGTTGATCGCGGGGGGCCGCGCCGAAGGGGCCG
>JAPLGX010000436.1 GCA_026389925.1 Chloroflexota bacterium | reverse complement strand
CCATGCTGCAGGTTGCATTCGGCCTGGGCGTCGCGGGACTTGGCATCGGTCTATTTGTCTCCCCCAACTCGAACGCGCTGATGAGAAGCGCGCCCAGGGAGCGCCAAGGCATCAGCGCGGGCGTCTTGGCGACGGCGCGCAATGTGGGCCTGGTCCTCGGCGTCGGCCTGGCCGGCGCGATCTTCTCTACCGTGCTCGCGCGAGGCGAGGCAGCCGGCCTTGCCCAGCCGCTCTTCCCGGCCATTGCCGCGAGTTTCCGCGCGGCAGCCATTGTCGCCCTCCTGGGCGGATTGACCTCCGTGGTTCGCAGCCGGCCCCAGTCCGCCAGCATGTCAACATCCCCAGACTGACTGGCGCCCAGGCGACATCCGCAACCGCATGCGGTTGCCATTTGCAGTGGCCGGGTGAATTGCATCCTCCTACGCACTCGCGCCGGCCCGCCCCGTGTACGCATCGGACAAACCGCTCATCGTCCGTGCTAGAATCCATCGCGTCTCATAGGCATTGTCCGAGCGCGATGGACGCGACGCGAGACACATCATGAGTCAGAACGAGAATGGGGCCAGGAGACGGCTCCACACAAGCCGTGGCGGGCGAGCGGGGGAAGTCCGACCAGCCCCAGCGTTGTCGAAAACGGATGTTGTGGTGAGACGATTGTGGTTGCTGCCCGTGGTGATTCTGGTTGGGCTGATCCTGGCCGCGTGCAGCGCACGCCCTGCCGTGCCGGCCGTGACGCCCATCCCCACCTTTGCCCGTGAGGCGGTCCAGCCCACAGCGGCCCAGGTTGTGCCCACGGCCGCGGCACCGCGAGCGCAAGCGCCGCATCCCGTGACCACAAATTATACGGGAGGAGCGCTTTCCCCCTTCCAGGACGCGCTCTTCTCCGGCGCGGGTTCCTGCTCAGCGTGTCACTCCAACATGGTGGACGAGAGGGGGCAGAACGTGTCGCTGGACGCCGACTGGCGCGCCTCGATCATGGCCAACTCGACCCGCGATCCGTACTGGAAGGCCTCGGTGCGCAAGGAACTCCTGGCCAACCCGGCCCTTGAGGAAGAAATCAACAGTGCTTGCACTGTGTGCCACGCACCCATGGCACACACTGCGGACCTTGCCGCGGGCGCGAAGCCGTACCTTTTCGACATGGGCTATCTCGACCCGAACAACCCCCAGCACGCAGCCGCGCTGGATGGTGTTTCGTGCGCGCTGTGCCATCAGATTACCGACGCGGATCTGGGCACGAAGTCCGGCTACAGCGGCGGTTTCGTCGTCGATACCGACAAGGCTCGCGGGCAGCGTGAGGTCTATGGCCCGTATGTTGTGGACGCGCCGCAGCTGAGCGTGATGCAAGCTGCCTCCGGCTTCGTGCCGGTGCAGGGCCTGCACATCAGCAAGGCCGAATTCTGCGCCACGTGCCACATGCTTTACACGCCGGTCGTGGACGCGCAGGGCGAGGTCGTGGGCGAGTTTCCCGAACAGATGGTCTACCTGGAGTGGAAGGCCAGTTCGGTCTCTGCCAAGGAGACTTGTCAAACCTGCCAC
>JAPLGX010000444.1 GCA_026389925.1 Chloroflexota bacterium | reverse complement strand
TTGCAGGAGGTGCTCGACCATGTCGCCCAGGATCAGCCGAGCCACTATTGAGAGCGTCCGCCAGGCGGCTCTCGCCTCGGCCTGGGTCCAGTGGCGCGCCCTCGGCGTGCGCCTCACGGCCTCTGGGCGGGCCAAATGGATCGTCGACCCGGAAGCCCTGGTCCTGGTTTCTCTGGCTCTCAGAGAGCGCGAGCGCCGGCTGGAGGAGGTTCTGGCCTCCTGGGCCAGGACGGGTTCCGGCGTGCTGAGCGTCCAGCGAATGAAGAACCTGCAGTCCAGGTACCCGCGCCAGGCCCGCGACCGACTGGCGGAGTTCGCCCAGATGGCTGTAAGCGAGGGCGGGGATTATCGCTGGCGGGGGCTGGCAGGATTGACCCCCGGCCCCCGCGGGCGAGACCGCACCCTGAGAGACCCACGTCCGAAAGCCTGGGACCCCGCGGCGCTCATGATCCGCATGCGCCTGGGTATCGGTGTGGGCTTGTCGGCGGACATCCTGACCTACCTTTTTTCGCAACGCGGCCTCTGGGCGAGCGCGAGGGCCATCGCCGAGGCGACGGACTACTCTGTCTACTCCATCCGGCGTGCGGCGGACAAGATGAAGGAGGCCGGGCTGGTGGAGGGCACCGGCCGCAAGCCGGTGGAGTACCGTGCGGAGCCGAAGGCCTGGAGCAAAGTGCTCGCCCAGGACGGCGACGTGCCCCCGTGGCGGCACTGGTTGCAGGCGTATGCTTTCGTAGCGGATTTCTTGGCTCAGGCCGAGGAGTGGGGACTGCAGGCTCCCTCTGCCTATCTGCTGAGTTCCCGGCTGCGCGATCTTATCGAGAAGCACCAGGATGCGTTGCGGCTCAATCGCATTGCCCCGCCTGTTGCGAGCCGGCTTCCCGGCAAGGAGTACATTGCAGCGTTCGAGCAGGTCGCGGAGAACATCGCCCGATGGATGACTCCTTGAGAATAGACAATAGCCGGCGCGGGCCTCCTACGCGAGGGGCAAGCGGGCCGCTCGAGCGTTCATGGACGCTGGGCTTGGGGCCGGCGGCGTGACCATCGGGACATACGAAACCGCTGCGGCTTTGAGCCCAGCGATATAATGCGGCCAGCATGCTCGGGGCAGCGCCCCCTCACCGCCGCACGATCGACGCGGCACCTATCGTCAGCGCGGCCGCGGGCAGCCGCAAGGAGGAGTCGATGAACGTTGAACTCAAGCGAATGGGCGTGGCGGCCCTGGTGCTGGTACTGGCCGCCTGTGGCAGCGCGGCACCGGTCACACCGCTTGTCACGGCAACCACCTCGCCCGAAGAAATGGCAACCGCCTTCTATCAGACGTTGCAGGCGCCCAGCGCTACGCTGCCTGCCACCGCGGCAGGACCGACAGAGACCTTGGGCGCCTTGCCCACAACGGGGACCCAGGGCGCAACCCAGGCAGCGGCCGGGACCGCGCAACCTGGCGCCACGGCCACCCCCACGCGCGCGGCCACCCTCAAGGGGCCGGTCAAGCCGCCGGTCGGCGGGGACGGCTGCATCTTGCAGGCGGAGTTCGTCGAGGATATCACCGTTCCCGACGACACGACCTTCAAGCCCAACGAGGGTTTTAAGAAGACCTGGGAGCTCAAGAACATCGGCACCTGCACCTGGGACACGAAGTACGAGCTGTTCTACTACCCCGGCGGCGATCCGATGGAAGGACCCGAGAGCGTGAAGCTCACCGAGGCGATCGAGCCCGGTGACACGGTGCGCCTGACCGTGCCGCTGCGCGCGCCCTCCGCCCCGGGCACCTACTTCAGCTACTGGATGCTGCGCGACTCGTACGGGGTGCAGTTCGGGACCGAGGCCTGCGGCTGTGTGCCGTTCTGGGCCAAGATCATCGTCTCGACCGGCGCCACGCCCACGCCTTAGCGCGGCGTGACTTGAGGCCTGCGATGCCACACCGTACGACCCAGAGGCGCGCGCTGGACAACTTGCGCGAACAAGCCGGGCTCACCCAGACCGAGTCGGTGGAGGAGTCTCGTGCGCCGGCGCCTCGGCGCTTTCCTCTCACACCCCGGCAGAGCCTGCTCCTGGCCCTGTTCCTCTTCGTGGATGTTTGCGTGCTGGGCCTGCTGTTTCTCCTCGTGACCAAGCGCATCGCCCTGCCGTTCTGAACCTGGCTCAGACCCATAATGAGAAGGGCCCCGCACAGGGGTCCTTCTTGATTGTACGCCCAGCATGGGCGCTGACTGGGAAGGTGGAAGTCCTTCTCGGGGGGTGATGGCCCCCACCGTAGCCAAGGGCAAGGGCGTTGTCGCGAGGCAGGGTCCAGAGGAAGCCGGAGGCAAAACCGCGACCTGAGGAACACGAACCCGATAAGAGGCCGTGAGCCTGGACGAGTGGGCAATCAACCACGAAGTCCGAGCCATCAAAAAGGCGGAG
>JAPLGX010000058.1 GCA_026389925.1 Chloroflexota bacterium | reverse complement strand
CCCAAGTGAATCACAGAGGGTGGAGAGTTGTACGCCGTCGGGCGAAACTTGCACAGCAGCATCGGTGGGCGTCAGTGCCCGCAGATCGGCAGCCAGATCCGTCAGTGAAACATCGATCTCGTGACCAACTCCCGACACAATCGGAATCGGCGAAGCGGCCACGGCCCGCACCAGTACCTCCTCGTTAAAGGCCCACAAATCCTCCAGGCTGCCGCCGCCGCGGACAAGGAGAATAACATCCGGCCGCGCACGATTGGCCCGCGCGAGCGCATTGACGATTTCCGGCGGGGCCTGCTCGCCCTGGACCGGGGTCGCGGCGAGCACCACTTCGGCCAGGGGATAGCGCCGGGCGAGGACAGTCAGGACATCCTGCAAGGCCGCGGCGCTGGGGGAGGTCACAACGGCGATGCGACGCGGCCAGGCAGGCAACGGGCGTTTGCGTTCCGGAGCAAAGAGGCCTTCGGCCTCCAGGCGCGCCTTGAGCGCCACGAATCGGGCGTACAGCTCGCCTTCGCCCGCGGGTCGCACCCCATCGGCGTACAGCTGGTATTGCCCGCCAGCCTCATACAGGCTGATGCGCCCGTGGACTTCCACACTCTGCCCCTCGCGCGGCAGGATCTGACGCGAGGCGATCTCGCGCCACATCACACAGCGCAGCGAGGCTTCGGCATCCTTGAGAGTAAAGTAGACATGGCCGGAGGCAGGCCGCGAGAGATTGGAAACCTCGCCCGTGACCCACACATCTTGCAGCGTTTCATCGGCGTCCAGGACGCTGCGCACGCGCCGGTTGAGCGCCGATACCGTCCATACGGGCGGCGCGAACAGCGACATCTGCTCACTCATCTCGGGTTGTCACTCGCCGGGCCCGACGCGGAATAGGGCCGCCGGCCCGATTGAATGCATCACGGGGAAGTATACGGCAAACGCGTGAGGCGGCAGGCGCAGGTATTCGCCGGGGGTCACCGCCTTCACGTCGTAGCGCAGAGAGTATGTCCCGGGAGGCAGGTGCTCGATCCATGCCGACACTCGGTCAGGATGCAATTCCACCCGCAACCCCGGCAGGTAGGGGGTTAGTCAATCTTCGCCAGCGGCGGGGGAGAGCCAAACTTGCGAACCCCTCGCCGCGGCTCCCTGCCGCTGCACCGGCACCTCCAACCCGGCCGGGAACGGGTCTTCAATCTGAAGGTACCAGAGATCTGTCGCCACGTGCAGGGTGATCACTGCCAGGAGGCTATCTCCCTGCGCGGCGGTGGCCAACGGACGGCAATCGGCTGCCTCCGTACCTCCCCCTATTGCGGAATGTAAGAAGGAATGCAACGTACCCACGTGTCCAATCCACGAGTTTTGCTGCAATGCTCAAATGTGGGGAGTTCGTCCAGTGCCAATAGATGGTTAACCCGAGGCTCAACGCGGCAACGACGAAGGCGGCTATTGAGATTGTTGTGTCATTCATGGCGTCCCCCTCCTTGGTCTGGTCAGGTAGTGTAAAGCAGATTGGAGATAAGCAAACCGCCCCCTTTCGGAGGCGGCTGGTAGCCTGGCCACTGGCGACTTCGCCTAAAAGCCTCGCAGTCTACCGGCAACTCGCTGCCTGCACTACGGGTGGTTCTTGACGATGGTCGGCAGGGCAATCGCGAATATGGAAGGTGGGATGTAGTCAATGCGAAACCCGCAGAGCCACACGTTGCCAGAGGAATGCACTAGGTCAGCCTTTAGCTGGTAGAAGTTCGACGACATGTCGACCAGATGATTGAGCTCGCCGCTGGTCACGCTGTTGAACCCGTCATCCAATGAACCCAGCATGACAATGTTCTCGCCAGTTGGGTCAGCGCCGGGATGCTGTTGATTGACCCTCAAAATTCCGCTGACATCGGTGACAATTAGCGGATCATCGTCGCGGTAGAACATCGTCACGTACTTGATGATGCTACCCTCTGGGAGCACCAAAGGTGAGAAGAGAGTTATGGTGTAGTCAAACAACTCGAAACAGCCGTCGTGTCTCTTCTGGTACTCCACCGCGCTATTGCCAGAAGGCATGAAGGCGACTCCTGCGAGTGCATAGTGCTTCAATGCTGGACTGTCCGGCTGTATCCCCACAAATGCAGCGGACCTTGCCAAACCTCCCAGCGGCGACGATGCCACAAGAACGATCAATGCCACGAGCGAGGCGCAAGCTACGGTAGCGCGCTGTCCCGTTTTCATGGTCCCTCCTTTGCTGCAATGCGATGTGTAACCCTCAGCGGTTGATCAGCGGCAGGTACGAAAGGTTGGTCACGAGCAGGCCGGTAACGACCACATAGACCACGTGGTCGCCATGGTTTGGCATGACAACCTCCAGCCTGTGGCCGCCCGGCAAGACCAGATAGGGGGTCACAAAGTGCTCGCCCAGCGTGCCTTTGTCCGTGTTTCGAAGCCGAAGACTCGCTACCCTGCCGCTCTCATCATAGGCATCATAGACAACCAGATCCATGTGGGTGGCCCCGACCTCGCCGCCCGACTCGTACGTGACTACCAGGTCCGTGACCAGCAAATAGTATCCCCCGGGGACCCTTTGACCGGAATCGAACGCCGTTCCGTCTGCGGCTACGCAATCGAGGAAGACGGTAGAGGAAGGGGAAATTGGGAGATAGTCCGGCCCATGGCATTCCACGGGGACACCGCTGTTTCCGAGCGCCGCAGCGGTGGGCCTCACAACTACCAGTGCCAACGTACCAACAGTGAGAGCGGCTATGCAAGCGACTACGACCAGCCTTGCTCCGGTAGTCTTCATGTGTCCTCCCCTTGGACTGTGAGATGTAGGGCGTGCGCGAATGGACGCTGAGACGCTGTGCTACTTCGGGAAGTAACAGAGAGGAAGTGAGCGGGTGGCCCGCCTAACACATTCAATTGTAGCCAGATCATCGCTTCACGCAACCTACGCCCCTGTTGCACTGGCCTGGCTACAAGTTGCCGCCCCCTGCGCCGCCCGTCTGGTCAGGTGCATCGAGCCCTGCCTTGTGTTTTGTGCGGAAATCGTTCCCCCGTTTCCTCTCTTCTGCTCGCTCTCGCGCTGCCTTGCCCCGGTCACTACGCTGTCTGAGTTCCACGGCGAGCGCGGCCCATCGCACGCTCGGCAGGATCGTCCCACAGATAGGGCACTTGTGTCGCTGAGCTAAGGGTGTGACAGGATGAGATCGGGGTGGCGTGGACGGGTCAAGTAACACTCTGAAAACACAGTGTTACTTGGGAAGTGGGCATACGTGGGCGGTAACTGTCAGCCCGATCTGACCCTATGACCGGGCTATCCATAGGCTGTGATTATCCGTTTGATAAGGATGTGGCGAGGCTTCACAACATACCATGACAGGGTCAATTTCCTGGGGGACTTGCCAGCCTGCCCGACTTCGTGGGATGATGCACTCGGAGCGGGACGCGAAGAACGGAATGCCCCTAACGGGTGGTCGTGTCGAGCTTCCGTCCCCTCCCCTCACCTCTCCTGTCTTGTGTCTATTGGGCGCATCGTCACCTTCATGGGTGAGGCGAAATGTATGATGATCCCCTGCTCAAGCGAAACCACATCCGATCCGTCGGCCGGCGCGATGCCCAGGATGGCCGGAGGCGGGACCCTGCCGAAGCCGCCGGCAGCCCCCGCCGCGAGCGGCACGCCTGAAGAGGAGGCTGCCTGCGGGCCGATGGCAATGAGCGACCCATCCGGCGCTTCAAGGTCCGCCCGAACCGTGATCTCATAGGCCGTCGCACCGCGCAGCGGGACGCAGGGCGTAAAGGAGTACGTGCCCGCGTTTTGCCACGCCCCCTCTCCCTCCACCGCAGGGGAAAGCGAGAGCGGACTGGGTGCGCCCGCCATACCCTCCTGGGCAACCGCAGGGCGATCGAACGTGACCGTAATCACCGAATCGGCGCGGACCTGCATGCTGCCAGAGGGAGGCCAAACCTCGCCGACTCTCGGGTAGCCGGTCGTAAGCCAGGCCAGGCGGACCTCTTCGGCCAACCTCGCGCCGGATTGAGCCCGGGCGGTCGGAGATAGTCGCAGGCGAACAGTCGTGTCGCGCGGCCACTCTGGCGCGGGCGAATACTCGAGCGTATCGGGCGCGGGCCACGCTCTTCGCCCAGGAAGACTCTCGTCGCGCGAGAGCGCCTCCTCGACGGAGGTGCGGTCGATGGCCTGGTTGAAGCGCACTCGGATCGCCCCGTCAAGCGGCAGTGTGTCGCCCTCAGCGGGGATGGTCTGTGCCACGCGCAATGCCGGCGGCGGGGGCTCAATCGTGGCGCTTGGAACTGCGGGGCCGAAGGAGGAGGGCTCGGGCGAGGCCAGCGATGGCGCACAACTGGCCAGGGCGGCCATCAGGCATACGCCTCTTACCCAGTGGGCCAGGCCCGATCTGCCTCATGGGCACGTCTCACGTGTGGGCGGCCTCGGCCGTGCGCCATCTATCGCCGCATTCTACCTCCGCCGCCCGACAAAAGGAAAAGCCACGAGTCTCGCGGCTCATGGCGCAGGCTGCCTCGGGGGAAGGCGGCATTCGCGGCGTGGTGATCGACCTCATAGGCGCGGCCTCAAGCGGCGACCATCGCCGGCATGAGCGCCGGCGCCTCCACAGGCACGCGGCTCGCCGTGTACTCGAGAAGGTGCGCGATCATTTGGCCGTAATCGTATCCTGCGGCGCGCCCCGAGCGGGCGAACCCGCCTTCGAGCGTGATGTCGGGATTCGAGTTGACATCCAACACATAGGGAATGCCGTCGCGCACGCGCAAGTCCACGCGGCCAAAGTCGCGCAAACGCAAGGCGCGGTAGGCGCGCCGCGAAACGCTTTGCACGCGCTCGGCAGTGAGCGGATCGACCGGCGCCGGGCACTGAACCGAGGTCAGATGGTAGGCCTCCGAGTCGGGGTCCCACTTCGCGTCGAAACTGCACAACCGCTGGTGATAATCGCTGAACACACCGTAGTCGATCGCGGCCAGCGGCAAGACCTCCAGCCGGCCATTGCCCCACAGCGAGATGTTGAACTCCGTCCCGTCGATGAAATCCTCGACCAGCGCCTTGCACTTGAACGTGTCCAACACGTATTCGATCCGTGTGCGCAATTGCTCAACCGTGTCCACCACCGCATCCGGCGTGATGCCGCACGAGCAATGTTCGGTGGCGGGCTTCACCAAGGCCGGGAAGCGAGTCCATCCGTTGCGCGCGGGCCGTGCATACACCGCCGCTTGCGGCGTAGGGATGCGATGCCGGCGTAGATGTTCTTTGGTGATGACCTTGTCGGTGGTGGCGCGCAGCGCCCAGGCGTCGGCACCCGTATAGGTGAAGCCCAGGCTCTCCAGGATCGGCGGCACCAAATCGTAACCGTTGGGTGCTCCGTCCAATCCCTCGCACCAATTGAAGACCAGATACTCGCGCGGATCGAACCCTCGCAGTGCTCCGACGACATCTTTGCGCACCGGGACCGACAGCACCTCGATCCCCAACGAGTTCAACCCCAACTTCATCCGCCCAACAGCCTGCTCCGCCGCTTCTACATCGCCTGCGTTCCAGTCGCTCATCACGTTGTGCAGGATGATGACTGTGTAGGGCAGCGCATGGAACCCTCGCCTGCGTCTCATACGTCTCCTAAACGGAGGCGCGCACAAGCGCGCGCCTGAGGCATCCGACAATTCTGATTGTTATCGTATCATATGAATCACGAGAGTCAAGAGCTGCGGCCTTAAAGTTTTCCGAGGGGTCCTTTAACATAATCAGACCCCCTCGGAGGGTTTCGCGCACTATCGCGCGCCTCGAGCTCTTGCACGCGATGACCTTATCGACTCTTCTTCACGCGCACGTCCTCAAGTGGTTTTCTCCATCTCAAGCTTTGCGTTCACGCGTCCCTCTCGACAAGGATGCGGACATTCTTCTCGTCGTGTGCTCGTCGTGCACCGCCTCATCCACTTCCCTTTTGATTCAACTCCGCGTGCGCGCATGATCGACCATCGAAGTACTTCACATAGACGAGCAGGTCGTCACCCGGCTTGTAGAAATCGGGAATGCGGCTCATCATGGCGCAGCCCATGCGCTCATAAAAACGTGCCGCCGCGGCATACGACCCGGTGGCGCTTGTCCAGATCACGATCAAACGGCCGCCGCGTTCGAGGGCCAGCTGCTGCACACGCTCGAAGAGGGCCCGCCCTATGCCGCGCCGCTGCGCATCAGGCGAGGTGCACAGCCAATACAGGTCGACGGCCCCTTCCGTCAGGGCCGTCTCGCCCCAACAGGCGAAGCCAACCAGCTGGCCGGCCTTCCGTGCAGAAAGGAAGAGGTAACCCGAGGCGGGATTATCGCGATACGCGTCGAAGAGTTCGAGCACCGTATCCTCTTCCGCGCGGGTGAAGACATGCGTCGCACGGGTGAGTTCGAGGATTTCTTGTCGGTCGCCGGGCGGGCTGGGGTGGATGGCGAGTTCACTCATCGGGGTCAATGTGCCTCGCGAGGAGTCCCCTCACGCGGCAGCGTGCGAAAGCGTGCCGACCTGCATCGGCTCGTCTGGCAGGAAGACCTCCAAACCGCAACGGCGCAGCCCGGCCTCGAGCACACCGTTGACCAAGTCGGCGTAGCTCCATCCCTCAGCCCGCGCGCATAACACCAGATCCGAAATCGGGGCCAAGCCGGGCAAGGCGTTGATCTCGATCACGTAGGGGCGCACGTTCTCGTCGCCCTGCAGGCGAAAGTCCACCCGGCCAAAATCCAGACAGCGTGTGACGCGAAAGGTTTCAATCGTCAAGCGCATGATCTCGGCCGTCAATTCGGGGGCCAGCGGCGCCGGGCAAGCATACGGGTAGGCTTCCAGCGGCAGGGCCTTGACCGCATGGCTGTAGTAAGGGTCCATGTCCGGGATGGCGGCGTGGTTGATCTGGGAAACCGGGAAGACATGGACGCCGTCGTAATCGAGCCCGCCGCCCACACCGAGCGGCATGCCGATCAGTGACGGCACAGGATCTCCCGCGGCGCGCGGCGAGAGGTTGCCGACCAATCCACAAGTGACATCCTCGCCGGGGACGTATTCCTCGGCAATCACGGTCTGCCGATAGGCGCGCAGCAGCCAGGCCACGCGTTCGCGTAACGCCGCTTCGTCGCGGACGACCGAACCGGTGTCAATGCCGATGCCTGTCCCTTCACGGTTGGGTTTGACAAACAGCGGGAAGCGCAGCCGCGGATCGAGACGATTGGCCGGGTCGAGGAACTCCTGAAAGCCCGGCGTGGCCACACCGGCGCTGACCAGGATGTGCTTGGTCGCCACCTTGTCGAGTGTGTTCGCGAGGCACATGACCTTGCCGCCCGTATAGGCAACGCCGCTCATCTCCAGCAGCGCTGGCACCTGGGCCTCGCGCGAATCGCCGCGGTAGCCCTCGCAGGTGTTGAAGCAAATGTCGATTCGCTTTCGACGCAAAACGGCTGGCAGGTCGGCATTGCCGTCGAGGGCAATTACTTGGTGGCCGCGTGAGGCGAGCGCAGCGCAATAAGCCTCGATGTTGCTTTCGATATCCAGCTCGGCCAGGGCGTCCGCCGGGCGGTCGCCATCGGACGGGGCATTGCTCTTGAGATTGTGGAGCACGGCCACCCGCAGGGGGCGTTTGGCCGCTGCGCGCGAGGCAGAGCCCGGGTGGTGCCGCCCGGGCTCGCGCGCATGAGGAAGTTCAGATTCGGTCTCGGACACACAACCTCGCTTCCGTGGAGGACGATTGAACGCACGGCGGGCCGGCCGCCCGCCGGCAGACTCCTAGAGATCCGCTTCAGGCAGTGTGTGCCGCTGGGGTTTGCCCGAGCCGATCCCCAGGGGTTCCCACTTGCCGCTGTCTTGGTTGAGACGGTGCTGGCCGCCTCCCCGCCCGTGCACCAGCTCGAAGCCCTGGGGTTCGATGGTGAGCCGCTCCCCGTCTAAGAGCCCGGTGATGCCCGCCTGCCCGGGTTCGGGCCGCTTGGCCTGGCAGTACTTGCAGGTGGCCGGATCGTGCGGCGTGTACTCGATGGGTTCTTCGTAGGTGGTGACGAATCCCTCGTAGTTGCGCAGGATGATCTTGTGGTCCGACATGCTGACCAGGTAGTTGGGCGAAATCGGGATCTTGCCCCCGCCCTGGGGTGCATCGATCACGTATTGCGGGACGGCGAAGCCGGAGGTGTGGCCGCGCAGAGCTTCCAGGATCTCGATCCCCTTGCCCACCGGCGTGCGGAAGTGGCCTGCCCCTTCGACCTCATCGCACTGGTAGAGGTAGTAAGGGCGCACCCGGATGCGCACCAGGTCCTGCACCAGGCGGCGCTGGATGTGGGGACAATCGTTGACCCCGGCCAAGAGCACTGACTGATTGCCCAGCGGGATTCCGGCGCGCGTCAGGCGGTCGGTGGCCCCGGCCAGTTCTGCGGTGATTTCGTTCGGATGATTGACGTGGATGTTCATCCACACCGGATGGTAGCGCGCCAGCATGTCGCACAGCTCGTCGTCCACGCGCATCGGCATGAACACCGGCACGCGCGTGCCCAGCCGGACAATCTCGATGTGCGGGATGGTGCGCAGGCGCGCGATCAGGCTCTCGAGCAGCTTGGGGGCGAGGGTCAGCGGGTCGCCGCCCGAAAGCAGCACGTCCCGCACCTGGGGTGTGCGCTCGAGGTAGGCGAACATCGCCTCATAGTCGGTGCGTGAGAACTGAGCCGTCGGGTCCCCCACGATGCGCGAGCGGGTGCAATAACGGCAATAGGAGGCGCACTGGGTCGTGACCAGCATCAGCACCCGGTCCGGGTAGCGGTGCACCAGCCCCGGCACCGGCGAATGCCGGTCCTCCGCCAGCGAGTCCTCCATCATGGAGGTGAAGGGCACCATCTCGCCGGCGGTGGGGATGACCTGCCGGCGGATGGGATCGTTCGGGTCCTGCGGGTCGATGAGGGAGATGAAATAAGGAGTGATGTCGACGCGAAAGAGGCCGCTCGAGGAAAGCGCACGCTGCTCGCTCTCGGTCAGCGGGATCACCTGTCCGATCTCTTCCGCCGTGTTCAGGCGGTGGCTCAACTGCCATCGCCACTCGTTCCATTGCGCCTGCGGGACATCGGCAAAGGCCGCCGCCCGCTGCGATCGAAATGCCATCCCACTCATCCCGTCTCCCGCTGCTCGCAGTTCACACGAAACATGCTCGGCCGGGCCGCCGCGCCGCGTCTCGGGTTAGCGCGATGGAACCGGAGCCTGGGGGCTGATTTGAGTGATCTTCTGCAGCAGCTTGGCGCGCGTGCGCGCGTCCTTGGTTTCCATCAGACGCTTGCGCAGCAAGCGCACCTTCATGCGCCGCTGGCGGCGCCGCCGCAACTCACGTTGTCGCTCAACATTCGGCATTCGACCCTCCCGGGTATCATCTCATTGGTGATCCTTCGAAGTATATCGCCTTTTGACAACCCGGACTAGGGTTCCCGGCCGATTTGCGCCGCGCCCATCCACCTTGGGAGGCTCGTCGTGCGCGGGGCGTCATCCCCACAGGCACGGCAACCTGCTCCTGTCACGCGTCGCGCCGAGTGTGAGAGCCATCGCGATCCCTTCCCGCTGTCCTTTCAGGCTCTTGGTATAATTCGCTTCTCAGGTGAGGCGCTCGTGCGTGTCGGACTCATCTCCCGCGGCGCTTCGCCTGGAGGTCGGGCGTCTCGCAAGGAACCCACCGGCTCCTGTTTTGGCCCAGGAGCCGGTTCTGTTTAGGAGACCGGGCATGGATCTCAAGGCACTGACTCGCGAGATGAACCGCTTCATCGAGGCGAAGGGCTGGTATGCGCCCGACAGCCCGCGCCCGCAGACCCCGCGCAACCTGGCCACCTCGATGGCGATCGAGGCGGCGGAGGTCCTCGAACATTTCCAATGGAGCGAGGCCGCTGTATCCGGGGTGGAGGACGAGCTAGCCGATGTGGCCCTGTACCTTTTGCAGCTGGCCCACCGCCTCGACATCGACCTCGAGGCAGCGATTTTGGCCAAGCTCAATGTCAACTATTCTCGCCGCTGGGACGGTTAGGGCCGCCATGCCCCTGCGCCGCCTATGCCCCATGGAGCCCGTCGGGATCCTCGCCCTGAGCGACGACGTATCGGAGCTGCTCTACAGCTCCCAAATCACCACGCTCGAGCCGAAGATCCGCCTGGTGCTCAGTTGCGGCGATCTGCCGCTCGAGTATCTGGAATACGTGGTCAGCATGCTCAATGTTCCGCTGTACTACGTGATGGGCAATCATGACGGGCGCGGGTATTGGCGCTCCGATGGGACGCACGCTCGCTTCCCGCAAGGATGCGTTCACCTGGAGGGTCGCTGCGTGACCGAATCGGGGCTGCTCATCGCGGGGCTGGGCGGCAGCATCCGTTACGGGCCGCAGGCGGCTTATCAATTCTCGGAAAACGAGATGTGGCGGCGCGTGCTGCGGTTGGCGTTGCGTTTGTGGGTCAAGCGCCTGGCCTACGGCCGCGCGCTCGACATCCTTATCACGCATTCTGCGCCGCGCGGGATCAACGACGGCCCGGATGCTGCCCATCGCGGGTTCGCCTCGCTGTTGTGGCTTCTGCGCGTGGCGCGCCCGCGCTGGCATTTGCACGGGCATACCACCACCGTCTATAACCGCCCAGCGCCGTCGACGCGCTACGAGAAGAGCCAGGTGCTCTTCGTCCCGCCCTACCGGCTTCTGGAATGGGAGAGTTGAGGTGACCGACCTGTTCAATCGCGCGCCGACCGACATGCTGGATCGTTCGGCCGGGGATTTCTTCATCGCCCGCCGGCGGGCCTTCTTCTCGAGTATCATGGCCTTTCTGCGCCGGCGCCCCAACCGCCTGCTCTCGTTCGAGGACGTGCGCGAGCGGCTCCACCTGGGCGGGCCGATCTATCGCGGGCTGCAAACCGTCCTCGTGCGCAGCATCCTCGGCAGCCTTAATCGCTACCAGGATTTCGACCGCAAGTTCATGCCGGTCCATTCGCGCACGGCCAATCGCTGGATGCGGGTCAATCGCGCCTGGTATGAGGAGACCGGGCTGCCGCCGGTCGTCCTCTACAAAGTGGGCGAGGTGTATTTCGTCGTCGACGGCAACCATCGCGTGTCGGTCGCACGCGAGCAAGGCCAGGAATACATTGAGGCCGAGGTGCGCGAGTACTCGGTGCGGGTGCCGCTGGGTGCGGAACTGCGCCCAGAGGACCTCGAGAAGCTGGGGGCGCAGGTGGAGTTCTACGAGCGCACCGGGCTCGACCGGCTGTGTCCACAGACCGAACTGCACGTGACCATCCTTGGCGGCTACGAACGCCTGCTCGAGCACATCGCCGCCCACCGCTACTTCATGGGGCTCGACCTCCGGCGGCCGGTCGGCGAAGAGGAGGCTGTCACCCACTGGTGCAAGACGCTCTACCAGCCGGTGCGGCGGGCCATTGAGGAAAGCGGAATCATGGCCTCCTTCCCCGGCCGCACGACGGCCGACATGTACTTGTGGGTGATGGATCACCGCCACTTCCTGCTCGAGCACAAAGAAACCAAATCGATTGGTCTCGTCGAGGCCGCACGCAATTTCATCGAACGTCTGCGGGAGGGCGAGATTCCGCCCCCCGAATGAACCGGGAGAAGAGGCCTTGCCGCACAACAACGGCCGCACGGTATCGGTATTCGGGGGCTCGGCGCCCACCCCCGAAACGCCCGCTTACGAGGCGGCGCGGCGCATGGGAAGGCTGCTGGGCGAGGCCGGTTGGCGCGTGGCCACCGGCGGTTACGAAGGCACGATGGAGGCCGTGAGCCGCGGCGCGGCCGAGGCCGGCGCGCAGGTTGTGGGAGTCGTCTGCGAAGTCTTCGAGCGCGCCGGGCTGCAGCCCAACCCGTGGGTGGGGGAGGTGGTGCGCCTGGGCACACTTCGCGAGCGTCTATACTATCTGGTGCGCGAATGCCACGCGGCGCTCGCGCTCTCGGGAGGCATCGGAACGCTCTCGGAAGTGGCGTTTGCTTGGAGCTTGCTCCAGGCCGGCGAAATCCAACCCAAGCCCTTGGTGCTTGTCGGGCCGGAGTGGAATCGGTCGTTGCTCGCTTTCCTTGAGAGCCACGTCGGCATGGTCCGGCCCAGGGACCTCGAGCTTCTCACCCTGTGTCCCACCGCGGAGGACGCCGCGCAGGAACTTGCCCGTCGCACCGGACCGCCGTCGATCTCACACGCTCTTTAGCCATCGCACCGGGAGAAGGAACCATGTCTGACGAGAAGTTGCCCGCACGCCGAGAGGACTTCAACGAGTGGTACAACCAGATCGTCGTGCGCGCCGAACTGGCGGACTACGCCCCAGTCCGCGGCTGCATGGTTGTCCGACCGTACGGTTGGGCGTTATGGGAGAACATCACCGCCGCCCTCGACCGGCGCTTCAAGGCCACGGGACATCTGAATGCCGGCTTCCCTATGTTCATCCCCAAGTCGTTCCTCGAACGCGAGAAGGAACACGTGGAGGGATTCTCGCCGGAGCTGGCGGTGGTCACCATCGGCGGCGGAGAGGTGCTGGAAGAGCCGCTGGTCGTGCGTCCCACCTCCGAGACGATCGTCGGGCACATGTACGCCAAGTGGATCAAATCGTATCGCGACCTGCCGGTGCTGATCAACCTGTGGAACAGCGTGGTGCGGTGGGAGAAGCGCACCAAGCTCTTCTTGAGGACGACGGAATTCTACTGGCAGGAGGGCCACACGGCTCACGCCACCCCGGAGGAGGCGGAAGCCGAAACCCGCCGCATGCTGGATGTGTATGTGGACTTCGCCGTCAATGATGCCGCCATCCCGGTCATCCCCGGCCGCAAGAGCCAAACGGAGAAATTCGCCGGGGCGCAACGCTCGTACTCGATCGAGGCCATGATGGGCGACGGAAAAGCGCTGCAGGCTGGCACCTCGCACAACCTGGGCGAAAACTTTGCGCGGGCATTCAACATCCAGTACCTGGATGCGCAGAACGTCCTGAAGTTTTGCTCGACGACCTCCTGGGGCCTTTCCACACGATTCATCGGCGCCATCATTATGGTGCACGGGGACGACACTGGCCTGATCCTGCCGCCCAAACTCGCACCCTACCAACTGGTGGTCGTCCCGATCTACAAGAACGACGACGAGCGCAGCCTGGTGCTGGGCGAGGTGGATCGTCTGGCAGCGGAGTTGAGCGATCTGCGGGTCACGGTCGACCGGCGCGAAGGCTTGACCCCTGGCTTCAAGTTCAACGAGTGGGAAATGCGCGGCGTTCCGCTGCGGCTCGAACTCGGGCCGCGGGACGTGGCCCAGCAATCGGTGACCCTCGCCCGCCGCGATCGTCCAGGCAAGAGCGGCAAGGCCTCCGTTCCCCGGCAGGGGCTCGCCGTGCACATTGCCGAGGCGCTGGCCGACATACAGGCCTCGCTCTACGACCGCGCGTTGGAAGCGCGCCGCGCACGCACCCGCGAACCGAAGGATTTCGCCGAGTTCGCCCAGGTGGTTGAGCAGGGCTTCGCCTTCTCCTGGTGGTGCGGGCGCAGCGAGTGTGAAGCGGAGATTAAAGAGAAGACCAAGGCCACAACGCGCTGCATTCCGTTCGATCAACCCTCCGGCAGCGGGACGTGCATCCACTGCGGACAGAAGTCGGAGAGCAAGGCCATTTTCGCGCGCGCCTATTGAGGCCTCATGCCGTCCATCGACCTGGATGCACTGCGGCGCTGGAGCCAGACCCTCGGCGATCAGATCGCCGAGCCGCAAGCTTTCGCCGCCGCACTGAAGGGCCAGTTTGAGTCGCACTCGAACCGATTGCTGCGACGCGGCCGATCGCTCGCCCGCCACGGCGCCCTTCCCTCGTGGAACATCCCCGCCGCCATGCTCAACGAAATCGAAGCGGTGATCCTGCCGCGCGCGGCCCGGCAACCCGAGGCCGCATTGCGTCTCGCCGATCACCTGTGGGCGATCCCTTGGCTGGAAGAAAAGAGCCTGGCCGCGCGGCTGCTTGAGGCCGCTGCCCGCCCGGAGGCAAGCCACATGCGCCTGGCGCGCTGGGTGCTGCAGACGCCCGACCGCTCGCTGCTCGAAATCCTGGCGCGCCACGCGGCACGCCCCGTCCGCCGCGAGTCGCCGGATCTCTTCCGCCAGGAAATACTCACCTGGCTGGGCGAGCGCAGTCCCGCCGGGCGCCGGTTCGCCTGGCTCGCGCTGCGCGAATGGATGGACGAGACTCCATCCTCGGCCGCCCTCCTCGCATTCGAGGTCCTGGCGCGCGGCATGCGCGAGGATGACCCAGAGTGCGTACGATCGTCGCAGGCCGTGTTCGCCCAACTCGCCGCCTCACAGCCGGCGGAACTGTTGCGCTGGTTGGACGACCTGCCCGATCGCGATACCCTGTTCATCGGGCGGCGTTGGCTGCGCGGCGCATTGCCGAGCCTGCCGCCGGAGATCAGAGATGCCGTTCGCGCACGCATGGCGCCGGATGAGGTCGGCGTGCACCGCGAGGGATGAGCATGCAATGCCGAGGGCGGTCGACACATGCCCGAGCGGAGTGACTCGCTTGGGTGTTCGCGCCACGAGAGTGCTCGCATGACTCCACAAGGCAGCCTGCACCTCACGTTGTGCACTCTCCATCTTCAGCTCCCAGGCTGTCGTTCTCTCAAAGAAAAGCGCGGGCGGCTGGCCCCGCTGCTGACCGGGCTGCGCCGCAGATTCGAATTGGCTGCCGCCGAGGTGGACGCGCAGGATATGCGGGCTACATCAGTTGTGGCCTGCGCCGCGGTGAGCACCGATGCCACCCACAACCAGCGCGTGCTGCAGGCGGCTTTGGAGTGGATTCAATCCCATCAGACCGATGTCGAGGTATATTCGACATCGGTGGAGGAGCGCTGAGGGGGAAACGCGTCCATCGAAGCGGTCACAGCACCGACACAGCCCCGAAACGGGCTCGCCGCGGCGTCTCGGAGTGCGGCGAGCGGGGCCTAGGGAAAGGACACGTCATGGATCTCGGATTGACCGGAGCGCGCGCGCTGGTGTGCGGTGCCAGCCGCGGGCTTGGATTCGCGACCGCGAACGCATTGGCCGTTGAGGGTGCGAGTGTAGCCATCAATGGCCGCAATCCCGAACGCCTGGAGGAGGCAGCCCGCCGCTTGCGATCCTCGACCACGTCCAAAGTGATTCCGCTGGCCGGCGATGTGGCAACGCCCGAGGGCCCGGGCGCGCTGGTCGCTCGCGCCCTCGCCGAGCTGGGTGGGCTGGATGTGTTGGTGACGAACTCGGGGGGCCCGCCCCCGGGCCGATTCGATGAGTTGGATGATGCCGCATGGCAAGCCGCCTTCGAATTGCTGGTGCTGAGCAGCGTGCGCCTGGTGCGGGCCGCCCTGCCCGCCCTGCGTGCCTCACCCCACGCGGCCGTTTTGGCGGTCACTTCCTACGCGATCAAGCAGCCCCTGCCCAACCTGGTGCTTTCCAACTCGCTGCGCGCGGCCGTGGCGGGGCTGATGAAGTCGCTGGCCCTCGAACTCGGCGGCCAGGGCATTCGTTTCAACTGCATTCTGCCCGCCTGGACGGACACCGAGCGAGTGCAGCACTTGATGCGTGATCGGGCGCAGCGGGCGGGGAGCACAGCCGAGGAGGAAGCGCGCAAGCAGGCCGGCGACAGCCCGTTTGGCCGAATGGGGCAGCCGGAGGAGTTTGCCCGGGCGGCGGCCTTTTTGTGCTCGCCGGCCGCATCGTACATCACCGGCGTGATGCTCACGGTTGATGGCGGGATGTACAAGGGCTTGTTCTAGATCCGGGAACGCAACACCCATCCCCTTCTCGCCAGTTCACCGTGGCGGACAGCAACGGGGCTGACTCGCTTGGGTCAGCCCCGCCCTTGTGACTCACCTCGCATGCGGCGACCAACTCAAGCGCTGTGCCGCTTGGCGTCTTCCCACATCTGGTCGAGCTGCTCAAGGTCGAGCGTTCCAAGCGATACGCCTCGGGCGCGGGCCTCGGCCTCCATCCTCTCGAACCGGCGGCGAAAGCGCTGGTTGGCCTCGCGCAATGCCGATTCCGGCTCCACCTTCACCCAGCGCGCGAGATTCACGACCGCAAACAGCAGGTCGCCCACCTCCTCGGCGCGTCGCACTTCATCTTCGGCGCCCTGCACCTCGCCTATCTCTTCTTGGACCTTGTCCAACACGCCGCGCAACTCGCGCCAGTCGAAACCTACCCGCGCCGCGCGCTGCTGAATCAGGTCCGCCTGGAGGAGTGCCGGCAGGCCGGCCGGGATGCCATTGAGCAACCCCTGCTCGCTGTCACCCTTGGCGCTGCGCTCATCAGCCTTGATCGCTTCCCAATTGCTGAGCACCTCATGGACTCCTTCGACGGTGGTCCCGCCGAAGACATGCGGATGGCGCCGGACGATTTTCGTGTTGATATCGCGCACGACATCCGCCATGCGGAATTGGCCGCCCTCGGTTGCGATCTGGGCCTGCAGAATGATCTGCAAGAGCAGGTCACCCAGTTCCTCCCGCAGCGCGTTGGCATCCTGGCGATCCAGAGCATCGAGCACTTCGTAGCATTCTTCCTGCAGGTGGGAGCGCAGGCTCAGGTGGGTCTGCTCGCGGTCCCACGGGCATCCCTCGGGTGCACGCAGGTGGGCCACAGTTTCCTGGAATTGCTCAAGGGCCGAGGCCTCCAGGGGCGGAACGTAGAGCGATGAGAGGTGATCCAGCCCGGGAAATCGATCGAGTTCAAAAAGCGGGAGGCGGGTGCTGCGCGCGTCGGCCAGGCCGGCGTGCTGCACAACCTCCACTTCGTGTGTCTCAGGGTACTGGTTCATCAGCACCAGCTTGACGTCGCTGGCCACTTCTGAGGAGTAGAGCTGGGCGACGATAGCATGTTGCGAGGGCGGAAAGGGCGGATGGTGGAGTTGGGCCAGCTCGACGGCATCGGCCAGCGCCACGCCAGCCAGTCCATCCAGGCCCAGCAGGTGCAGCGTCGGTTCGAGGTAGCTCACGCCCGGCAGGCAGCGCAACGAAAGGCCGGCCTCGGCCGCACGCGTGCGCAGCATCTCCACTGTGGCCTCGCCCATGTGCGGGTCACCCGGCACGGCGTAGATCACACCCTGCGGCCGGCGCGCCAGGTCGAGCACCTGATCCACAATGGCCGCATACACCTCTTCGAAGCGAGCGCGTCCCTCGTAGAGCGCATCGAACGAGCGCCAGGGCAAAAGAGGCAGCGCCTCCACCGTCGGGTGGCGCGCAGTGCGGACCCATATTTCTTGCGCGCCGCCAAGCACCTCCCAGGCCGCGCGCGTGAGGAGGCCTGGATCGCCCGGACCCAGCCCCACGATGGTGATGCCTGTGTCGCTCATGGAACCGCCTAGGGTCTTAGCCATGTGCCCATTCTAGCAGGGGCCGCCTGCCGCAGGGGGCGCAAGCAGTGAAAGCAAAGGGTCGGGGACCGTCTCCCCGACCCATCCAGTTTGAACAGGGTTCCCGACTGCGACAGGTTAGCGCTTGGTGTAGGTCGGGGCCTTGCGGGCGCGCTTGAGGCCGGGCTTCTTGCGCTCCTTCATCCGGTTATCGCGCGTCATCAAGCCCTCCTTGCGCAAGGCCGGCTTGAAGGTCTCATCCATCTTGACCAGTGCACGGGCGAGGCCCATGCATACCGCCCCGGCCTGCCCGGTCACGCCGCCGCCCGACACGCGGACCGTGACCGTCACCTGCGCTTCGCGTCCGGTGACGCGTAATGGAGACAGGCTCTTTTGCAGGTCGCCCTCGCGTGTGAAATACTCCTCCGCTGGCTTGCCATTCACGATGACCCCGCCGACCGTGGCCATCAACCGCACGCGCGCCGTGCTCGTCTTGCGTCGACCGACGCCTTCGAAATATTGATCTGCCATAGACTCGTCATCCTTTCTCATTGCCGCGGCTACTTGGCCGGCAGCGGCTTGGGCTGCTGTGCCTGGTGAGGATGCTCCGCCTCGGCGTAGATCTTGAGCATCTTGATTACCTGGCGGCCGCGCTTGTTGTGAGGCAGCATGCCCCACACGGCGGCTCGCACCACTCGGTCCGGGTGCTTGACCAGTTGCTCTCGAAGAGAGATGGTCTTCAACCCTCCCGGATAACCGGAATGGTGATAGTACATCTTCTCGGTCAGCTTCTTGCCCGTGACGCGCAGTTTGCCCGCGTTCACCACGACGACAAAATCGCCCAGCTCGACGCCCGGGGTGAAGATGGGCTTGTGCTTGCCCAACAAGACCCGCGCGATGCGGCTGGCCAACCGTCCGAGTATCTCCCCACTGGCGTCTACCACAAACCAGTCGTGAGTGATCTCCCGCTCTTTGGGGTAGTATGTCTTTTCCACTTTTGCTCTCTCCAACTACAACGTTACGCTCAGCGCGCCGGTCAGAGGCGATTGAGCCTCCAACCCGTCCGGCGCTTCGTAGTCGATGCTCATCAGGCACAGGCCCTTCGCCGGAGCTGCGGGCCCGCCGTGCCCCGCCTCGGGCCGCTCGAGCAGGTCAAGGAATTCTGCCTCGGCTAACCGCCCTTGCCCCACCCGCACCAGGCTGCCGACCAGCATGCGCACCATGCGGTACAGGAAGGCATCCGCCTGGATGGTGAACTCCAGCTCGTCCTCGATCGGGCGCCAGTCGGCACGCATCACATGGCGCACGGTTTTCCCGCTGCGGTGCGGCGGCCTGCCAAACGCCGCGAAATCCCTCCGGCCGAGGATGGCTTGGCTCACCCGCCCGAGAATTCCGCGCTCGAGTGCGGGCCAAGTGCGCCAGGCAAAGCGCTCCCCCAGCGGATCCGCCTGCCGGCTTTCAATGATGCGGTAGCGGTAGGTCCGCCGCCGGGCACTGTAGCGCGGATGAAACTCGTTCGCCGCCCGCACCGCCTCGCGGCAGCGCACGCTGCCCGGAAGCCGCGCATTGAGTGCCGGGCCCAGCGCCTCGGGCGGGTGCGGCCAAGTAAGATCGAACGCCACCACCTGCCCCAGCGCATGTACGCCGGTGTCGGTGCGCCCCGCCGCCAGGAGATGCGCCCCCTCCCAGCCCAGCGCGCGTAGTGCCTCTTCGAGCACCCCTTGGATGGTCCGCACACCGGCCTGTATCTGGAAGCCGGCGTAGTCCGTGCCATCGTAGGCCACAATCGCTTTGTAACGTTCCACGCCCCACCCCAACCGGGGAGAGCCGCGGCAAGCGCCGCCGTGCGGGCTAGCCTTCGACGAACTCGAGCAGCACCAACTCGGCGGCATCGCCCAGGCGATGCCCCAGGCGCAGGATGCGCGTGTACCCGCCACTGCGCTTCTCGAAGCGCGGCGCGATCTCATCGAACAGGCGCTTGACCGCCTCGGGATTGCCCAGACGCGAGGCCGCGATGCGGCGCGCATGGACCATCGTGCCGGCCTCGGCTTTGGCGTGCTTGGCCCGCGTTACCAGCCCTTCCACCTCGCCGCGGATAGCCTGCGCCTTGGCGCGCGTGGTGCGAATGCGGTCGTTGAGGAGGAGCTGGTTGACCAGGGTCTTGCGCAGCGCCGTGCGCTGGCCGCTCGACCGCCCCAGTTTCTTTCCGGCTACTTGGTGTCGCATGCTTTACTCCGTTACGCTTGGCGCAGGGCTTTCTACACCACGCAGGAAGCCCTTCTCCTGCAACTTCTCGCGCAGTTCTTCCAAGCTCTTATCGCCGAAATTGCGGATCGAGAGCACGGCCTCATCACCCTTGCCCAACAGCTCGAGCACTTCCCCCACCGTGGTGATGCCCGTGCGCTTGAGCGAATTGAACACGCGCACCGACAGGTCGAGCTGTTCGATGGGCGTCTCAAGGATCTCGGAGGAGATCTTGGGCACGGCCACTTCGCTTACCCCGGCAGTGAGCGTTTCTTCACTCACTCCGGCCAGGTCGCGCAGGTGCGCGATGAGGATTTGCGCGCTCTGGCTGAGCGATTCCTCCGGGCGAAGGGTGCCGTCGGTCCAGATCTCGAGCACCAGCCGGTCGAAGTTGGTGTCCTGCCCGACGCGCGCCCGTTCCACGTCGAAATTGACCCGCCGCACAGGGCTGTAGATCGCGTCGATCGGCAGCTCGCCGATGGGCAGGCGGCCGCGCTCCTCCGAAGGGGAGTAGCCGCGTCCGTGCTGCACGGTGAACTCGATATCCAACTGCGTCTTCGGATCATCGACCGTGAGCAGGTAGAGATCCGGGTTCACGATCTCGACCTCGGGCGGGACGACGATGTCGGCGGCGGTTACGGTGCCTTCGCCGCTCACTTCCAGGCGCAGGCGGGCCGTATCGCCCGCCAGGAGCTTGAGCCGCAGCTGCTTGACCTGCAACAGCAGCTGGGTCACGTCCTCCTTGACGCCGGGAATGCTCGAGAACTCATGCGGGACGTCGGAAATGCGGATCGAGACCACCGCCGCGCTCTCCAGCGAGGAGAGCAGCACGCGCCGCAGCGCGTTGCCCAGCGTGATCCCATAGCCGCTTTCCAGCGGGCTGATGACGAAGCGCCCGTAGTTCTGGGCCATCGCGTCCCGCTCGATCTTCGGCATGACCATGTTGGTAGTAGTGCCCACCTTAACCCTCTCCTCCGGCGCACCCTGTCGAACCGCGCGCCAGACTGCTGGGTGTATCGGCGAGATGGAGACGCCCGCGGCGGTCTCCCTCGAGCCGAGGTTTAGCGCGAGTAGAACTCGACGATCAACTGCTCGTTAAGCCGGATGTCGCTCATCTCATGCCGCTCGGGCCGCTTGACCATCTTGCCCGAGAGGCGCCCCAGGTCGCGCTCAAGCCAGGCCGGCACCAGGCGCCCTTCGGCGCCCTCCGCCAGGCTCTGGAAGTAGGTGCGCGGGCGCGAGCCCTCGCGCACTTCCAGCACGTCGCCCGGCCGCATCACCATCGAGGGCACATCCGTGCGGCGGCCGTTGACGTTGAAGTGGCCGTGGGTGACGAGCACGCGCGCCTGGCCGCGGCTTTCGGCGTAGCCCAGGCGGTAGACGACATTATCCAGGCGCGTTTCGAGCGTCTGCAAGAGGTTGAGGCCCGTCAGGCCGCGCTTCTTGAGCGCTTCGGAATAGTAACGCCGGAACTGTGCCTCGAGCACGCCGTAGATGCGGCGCGCCTTCTGCTTTTCGCGCAGCTGGCGCGTGTAGTCCGACGTGCGCTGGCGGCGGAATTGCGCATCTTTGCCGTGCTGGCCGGGCGCAAACCCGCGGCGCTCGAAGGCGCACTTCGGGGAGAGGCAGCGTGCACCCTTCAGAAAGAGCTTCTCGCCTTCGCGGCGGCAGAGCTTGCAGACCGGTCCGATGTATTTCGACATAGCGTATCCTTCCTTGCGCCGGATGTGCCTACACGCGGCGCTTCTTGGGCGGACGGCAGCCGTTGTGCGGCACGGGGGTCACATCGCGGATCGAGCGCACGCGCAGCCCCATGCCTTGTATGGCGCGGATGGCCGCCTCACGGCCCGGGCCCGGGCCGTTGACGAACAGCTCGACTTCCTGCATGCCCATATCCATCGCCGCCTTGGCTGCCTGCTGTGCCGCCAGACGAGCCGCAAAGGGCGTGCTCTTGCGCGAGCCTTTGAAGCCCGAGGTGCCCGCGCTGGCCCAGGCGATGGTGTTGCCCTGGGTGTCGGTGAGGGTGACGATGGTGTTGTTGAACGAGGCGTGTATGTGCGCCTGTCCAGACGCCACCGATCGCTTGCCCTTTTTCGAAGCGCGACCGACGCTCTTCGCTGCTTGTGTCATAGGTCCTCGCTATTCTTCCTGAACAACTACTCACTCCACGCCGCCTGCCCTGTGCCGGCCCGCAGCCGTTGGGGGGAAGGAGCCCCGGGGGCGCGGCAGCCAGCATGCGGCGGACCCTCCGCCAAGAGACGCGGTTACTTCTTCTTCGCTCCTCGTCGGCGGCCGCGGCCGGCCACGGTCTTCTTGGGCCCCTTGCGCGTGCGCGCGTTGGTGCGCGTGCGCTGCCCGCGCGCCGGCAGGTTGCGCCGGTGGCGCAGCCCGCGGTAGCAGCCGATCTCCACCAGGCGCTTGATATTCATCTGCACCTCGCGGCGCAGATCGCCCTCCACGGTGAAGTTCTTGCCGATGTAGTCGCGCAACGCGGTGACCTCGGCCTCCGTCAGATCACGCACCCGTGTGTCGGGGCTGACCTTGGTGGCCTGCAGGATGCGCTGCGCCGTCGGCTGGCCGACCCCGAAGATATAGGTCAGCCCCACCTCAATGCGCTTCTCGCGCGGCAAGTCAACGCCTTCAATACGCGCCATGGCCCTTATCCCTGTCGCTGCTTGTGCTTCGGATTGTCACAAATCACGTACACCTTGCCTGCCCGTCGAACGATCTTGCACTTCGGGCAGCGCCTGCGAACCGAGGAGGATACTTTCATTGCCGCTCTCTTCCTTTCTGCGTACACCGACGCCCGCGCCTCACTCCAGGGTGAGGATCAGCGGGCCATCCGCCGTCACGGCCACCGTATGTTCAAAATGCGCGGTCAACGACCCGTCGGCCGAGACCACCGTCCAGTGGTTGTCGAGCACCGCCGTTTCGTTGGTGCCCACCAGCACCATCGGCTCAAGGGCGATGGTCATGCCCTCGCGCAGCGGCACGCCGCGCCCGGCCTGCCCGTAGTTGGGCACTTGCGGGTCCTCGTGCATCGCCCGCCCAACCCCATGGCCGGTGTAGTCGCGCACCACGTGGAACCCGGCGCGCTCGACCACCTCCTGAATCGCCGCCGACACATCGCCGGTGCGATTGTGAACTACCATCTTCTCGATGCCGGCCGCCAGCGCCGCTTCGGTCACCCGCAGCAGCTTCTCGGCCAGCGGCGAAATCGATCCGAGCACGACACTGAACGCCGAGTCGCCGATGTATCCTTCAAACACCGTGCCACAGTCGACGCTGACAATATCCCCCTCGCGCACCTTGCGCTTGCCGGGGATGCCGTGCACCAGCTCGTCGTTCACGCTAACCGTGGTCACCGCCGGGAAGGGCGGTTCCCCGTATCCGAGAAACGCCGGCTGCGCCCCGTGCTTGCGGATGACCTCGGCCGCAGCGGCATCGATGTCTGCGGTCGTGACTCCCGGGCGGATGACCGCGCGCGCCGCCGCCAGCGCATGGGCATTGATCCGCCCGGCCTCGCGCATGATGGCCAGT
>JAPLGX010000098.1 GCA_026389925.1 Chloroflexota bacterium | reverse complement strand
GCTTGCCGAATATGGCCTTGGCAGCGCGCCGCTGAGCAGCGACTACGGCCTGCAGCTTTCGCCGGATGGGCAGCGGCTCATTGTCACCTCGACCGCCGGGATCGCCGTGCTTTCGCCAGTCGACCTGTCGCTCCAGCATTTCATCCCCGCGCCTGCGTTGGCCGACGCCTTTTCTTCGTACGCATCCGATCTGCGCCCACTGGTGGTTTCCCGCGACGGGACCCAGGCTGCGACCATTGCCGATCGGGAAGGGGAGGAGATCGTTCAAGTCTGGGATCTGGTGAGCGGCCAGAGTCTAGGAGTGCATGCGCTGCCGCGCTGGCCCACGCAGAAGAATTCGCCGCGCGTCGCGCTGCTCGACATCTCGCCCGACAACTCCCTCCTGGCCGCGGTCTACAGCGACGGAGTCGTTGCTGTGATCGGCCTGCCGGACGGAAATCCAGTCAAGGTCCTGGCCTGGTACATCGATTACACCGACACTCCGATGTTCCTGCGCTTCAGCCGCACCGGCAAGACCCTGTATTACATCTACCTGGATGTGGGATACGGCGATCAGGGAATCCAATCGCGTGGACTCGATACGACCTCGTGGATCGAGGAGTCGTACTTTGCCACAAAGCGGGGGCGCGGCCCGTCCCGCAATGGCGTCTTCTCGCCGACGCTGAGCGATACCGGATTCGAGTTTGGCTATTTCCCGATCGCGTCCTACCACGGCGACCCGCGCTGGGGAATCGATGTCTTCAACTTCACCACCTTGCACGAACGCTACTTCCTGGAGATGCCGGACTATCCTTCCGCGGTCGGTATCTCCTCGAATGGGCGATGGCTGGTCAGTGCGAGCAGCGTCACCGACAAGGTCGAGGTGCGCGAGGCTGAGAAGAACCGTCCGCCGGTGTTCACCTTCCCAGGGCATGACAATCTCGTATGGGGTGTGGCGGCGGCCCCCGATGGGCAGACTTTCTATTCCGTGGGGTTGGACGGCGTGCTGCGCAAGTGGGTCGCGGGGAGCGAGTCCCCGGCGGCCGAGCAGGACGGGTTCTTGCCTGCCCTGGATGGGATCGCCTTCGCGGCGGATGGCGGGCGCGTGCGGGTGGCGGCCCTGACCGGCTCCATCTTCGAGATCGATACCCTCACCGGCCGGATGGTGCGGACCTTCGCCGACCCGCGTGAACCACGCCGTTACTATTGGAAGGTGAGCACGTTCGACGCTTTCTTCCCCGAACTCCAGCGCGTGGCGAGCATTGCGGGCGATTGCACGATCGTGCCGGGGACCGACGACGCGTGGCTGGCCCAGACATGCGACTATGGATTCTTGCCAATCCGAATGTGGGATACCGCGCTGGGCACAATCGCCCGGACAATCTCGGACGCGAGCTACACCGTGCAAGACAAATGGGGGCCGCGCCTGAAATTAAGCATTGGCAACGCGCTCATGGCCCTCTCCGCCGACGGTCAATGGATCGCCGCCACGTATCACACGCCTCTCGACAAGAACGCCATCCGAATCTTCGAGACCTCCAGCGGCCGGATGATGCGCACGATCGCATCCAGGAGACTGAAGGCAATGGCCTTTTCGCCCGACGGTACGCGCTTGGCCACGGCCAGCTGGGAGGCGAAGCAGCCCATCCGCATTCTCGACCCCCAAACCGGAAAGGTTGTGAAAGAAGTACGGTTGCCGCAAGACTCGAGCCGAATTGATGCGCTGGCCTTCACGCCGGATGGGTCGCTGCTACTCGCGTTGGATGGCTCGGCGGGGACCGTGCAAGCCTACGACACAACTTCATGGGAGCCCGCACAACGGCTCGCGATTCCTGCGGAGCTGAACCTTCTGATCGAGAAGATGCGAATTTCACCCGACGGATCGCTGGTCGCGCTCGCGGACTACAGCGGGGCAGTCTACTTCTGGGACCCACGCTCTGCCTCGCTCATGCCCGATCCCCTGCGGCTGCCGGTTGCGGTGGCGGTTCGCGATTTGGCCTTCTCGCCGGATGGCCGCCTGCTGGCCATGGTCGGGGCCGATAACCGCATCCAAATTGTCGGTGTGGTGCCTTAGGCGGGCACACCCTGCTGCCCCGCCTCGCCGCAGTGGGCTGGTCGCAACCAGCTCGCGCGAGGCGGGTCTGGCTGCAAGATGGTAAGATGCCGCCCGGCACGCGAGCGGACGCCTCGCGTGGTCATCCAACCCTGAGGCGGATTATCGCGTGTCTACATCCCCTGCGCGCAAATTCAGAGATCCGGTTAGCGGCCTGACTCATTTTTGGGCGGCCGTAGCCGCCGCGCTTGGGCTGATTCTTCTGCTCATCCTGGGGCGGGGGGCATGGCTCAGAGAGGCCTCGCTTCTGATCTACGGCCTCTCGCTGGTGTTGATGTTCGCCTCCAGCGCCGCCTACCATCTGGTGCACTCCGGCCCGCGCCTCATGCATTGGCTGCGAACCCTCGACCACTCGGCCATCTACCTGCTCATCGCCGGCACCTACACTCCCATCTGCCTGCACTTCTTCACCGGTTTCTGGCGCTGGGGCATGCTTTTCCTCATTTGGGCCTTGGCGCTCATCGGCATCGCGGTCAAATTCTTCATCTTGCGCGGACCGCGCTGGCTCACCGCGGGCATCTATCTTGTCATGGGATGGCTTGCGGTCTCGGCTATTGGGGAGATGTTGCGCGTGATGCCGCTTGGAGCGCTGGTGTTGCTCGGCCTGGGGGCGCTCTTTTTCAGCCTGGGGGCGGTCATCTACATTGCCAAGCATCCGGATTTCGCGCCGGGCGTATTCGGCTTCCATGAGCTGTGGCACGTCTTCGTCATCCTCGGCTGCTTGAGTCATTATCTGCTCATCGCGGTGTTCGTCGCTCCCGCTGCGAACTAGGGCGGCCTCGCGTCGAGGTTGTCGACACCCGCTTGACGTCGTGCTCATCCTGGGAAAAGAAGAGGTCTCTGGAGGATGAAGGAAGCGATGGCTGCCCCTCCGGCTGCATCCCAGCCTCACGCCTTAATCAACCGCGCGCCCGCCACGTGGTTAAAGGTGGTCGTGGCGCTCCTGTATCGGCCGCTGCTCTTCGTGGCATGGCAAGCACTGCTGGCGCTGTTGTTGCTCACCCTGGGCCGGCCCGCCGCTTGGCAAAGTGCCGCAGCCTGGTGGCCCGATAGCGCCGCGCTGACGGGCATTGTCGGGCTGCCGCTGCTTGTCTGGCTTTTCGCCCGCGACGGTCAGCACTTCGCGAGTCTCTTCCATTTTGAACTCCGGACATGGCGCGGCGATTTGCTCTTGTTCATCGCCCTGTTCATCGTCAGCGGCCTGGTGAGCTTCTTGCCGGCGCAGGCGGCCGCCCTCTGGCTCTTCGGAGATGTTCAGCGCGCCTTCAACCTGCTGGCTGGACCGCTGTCCACCTGGGTCTCCCAGCTCAACCTGATCGCCTTCCCCGTCCTTGTGGCGCTGACCGAGCTGCCGACGTACTTCGGTTACGTTATGCCGCGGCTGGAGGTTCTCACGCGCAGCCGGTGGCTTGGGGTGTTCGTGTCCTGTGACCGTGCTGGCGGCGCAGCACTCCTTCCTGCCGCTCCTTCCCGATGGACGCTTCATGCTCTGGCGCTTCTTGATGTTCCTGCCGCTCGCGCTGCTCATCGGCCTCTCCTTGCGCTGGCGGCCGCGGCTCATGCGGTATTGGATTGTCGGCCACGGACCTATCGACCTGCTCACGGCGCTGACGCTGCTCTAGACGTGACGGCCTGCTCTAACTGATGCGCGGAGTCCGGATAGACAACGGAAGCATCCCTGTGGCGAGTATCCTTTCGCGCAGGCTTGCCATCCTTCGAAGGGGGGTGTAGCTTCAAGGGGTGCCCCGAAAACCAGGGGGGCGGTAAAACCCCCTGGCCAAAGGCTGTGGCCTCTGAGCCCCCTGGCGCGCGGCCATGGCCGGTCCGTGGTTTTGCTCGGCGAGGGAGGTGAGTCGTGATCAAGATCGTGACCGACAGCACCTGCAACCTATCCCCCGAAGTGATCCGCCGGCACGATCTGCGCATCGCGCCGATCACGATCCAATTCGGCACCCAGAGCTACCAGGAAGGCATCGACATTGACCGGGCGCTCTTCTACCGCACGATCGAAGAGCGGCAAATCATTCCCTCGACATCCCAGCCGACCCCGGCCTGGTTCGCGCGGTTCTTCGAGGAACTGCACGCCCAGGGTCATGAGATTCTGGTCATCACCGTGACCGGCGAGCACAGCGGTACGTACTCCTCCGCCATGCTGGCCCAGTCGATGGTTCCGCAGGCCGCGGTCGAGGTATTCGATTCGCGTTCGATATCGCTGGGAACCGGCTGGATGGTGCTTGAGGCCGCGCGCATGGCCGAAAGCGGGAGCGGGCGCGAGGCCATCCTCGCGCGCCTGGCGCACATCCGCGACCGCGGGCAACTCTTCCTCACCCCGGCCACGCTGAAGTACCTGCAGATGAGCGGGCGGGTAGGCAAACTGCAAGGAGCGATAGCCTCCCTGCTCAACGTCAAGCCGATTATCGCCCTTAAGGGAGGCCAGCTCGACGCGCGGGAGAACGTGCGCACGCGAAGCCGCGCGCTCGAGCGCCTGCTCGAGCTGCTGGGCGAGGCGCTCGGCACGCAGGTGCCGCTCAACATGGCCGTCATCCACGCCGAAGTTCGCGAGGAGGCGCTGGCGCTTGCCACCCGAGTGCGCACCGAGTTCAACGTGCGCGAGTTGCTCATCGAAGACCTGGTGCCATCGCTGGCCGTTCACGGAGGGCCCGGCGTCATTGGCGTCTTCGGTTATCCGGTGAGCTAGGCGGCGGCGCGCGCATACGCCCAAGCCCGCTGATGGACATCAGGGGGGAAGGCTACCCCCGCCCATCGGAAGGTACGACGCTCTGTCCTTCATTTGGTGGATGCAAACCGGAAGGGGGCTGCGCCATAATCCAGGCAATCTTCAACAGGCGGGTGAGGGTTTTCCCGCCAACCGGCGGACAAGTCCTTTCCGGGGCATTGGCTCTTTCCACTGTCGGGTGCCACCCGTGTACCCGCTCGGAGCGCAGGCTGAAGGATGAACGGGATCGATTGCCTGGGCATGGGCACCGCCTGTCTTCACCTTCACACGCTCGCGGGCGGGAATCACTTTCCCATTGAGGCATTCCATGACCGAACGCACTGACGCCATAGCAGATAGCGGGGTCCTGCCGACCACCAGCGAGATCACTCTCGCCAATGTTTGGGATCACGTCCTGGCGCGAGTCGGGTTTCGCCGCATGGGGCATCGCGTTGCAGCGGGCCTGTATGCCCTGGGTGCTCCCGGCCCCGATGCGCCCGTCCTCGTGACGGCCAACTACAGCATGAGTTTCGACGCGCTTCGGGCGGGGCTCGCGGGCAAGGATGCTCATTTGCTCGTTCTCGATACCCAGGGCGTCAACGTGTGGTGTGCCGCCGGCAAAGGGACCTTTGGCACGGACGAGCTTGTCCGCCGCATCGCCGCGACGAACCTGGCGCAAAGGGTGCGGACGCGAACGCTCATTCTGCCGCAGCTCGGAGCACCCGGCGTCGCCGCACATGAAGTCAAGCAACGCTCGGGCTTTGCCGTCGAGTACGGGCCGGTGCGTGCGGCCGATGTGGGAGAATTCTTGCGCACGCGTCAGGCTACGCCTGGGATGCGTCGTGTTCGCTTCGGGCTGGCGGACCGGCTGGCGGTCTCGCTCGTGGATGTGGTCGTTGCCATTGTGCCCACGGCGCTGATCGCGGCGGCTTTCTACTTTCTCGGCGGGGCAACTATCGTGTGGGCGGTCGCCGCCGCGATCCTCGCAGGCGTGCTGCTGTTCCCGATTTTGCTGCCGTGGCTCCCGACGCGGGCCTTCGCCAGCAAAGGCTGGCTGCTCGGGCTGGCTGCGGCCCTCCCCTTTGCCGTTGTGGCATGGAACCGAGCCGAAGGAAGCACTGGGTGGCTGCGTCTGCTGGGATCTCTCACCTACCTTCTGGCGCTGCCGCCCGTGACAGCCTACCTGGCATTGATATTCACCGGGTCGACCACTTTCACCTCGCGCTCCCAAGTCAGGCGCGAAATCTTCGCTTACATTCCTGTCCTAGCGTGGCTCTTCGGGGCCGGCATCGCGCTAACACTTGTCTTGGCTGGGGCGCGCCTATGGGGAGGTGGAGCATGATTTCCGCATCGGCGCTCAACACGTTGCGTTACGACCCGGCATTATGTGTGGGTTGCGGCTTGTGTGCTGATGTCTGCCCGCATGGCGTGTTCGCCATGGCCGGGGGTGTGGCAGCGATCGTTGCGGGTGACTCGTGCATGGAATGCGGCGCCTGCCAGGTCAACTGCCTTGCCGACGCCATTGCGGTCGAAAGCGGCGTGGGTTGTGCAGCGGCTATGATCCGTGCATCACTCACCGGCAGGCGTGAGGTCACCTGCGGTTGAATGAAGCGCGGCGGGTTTGCGCCGGCGGCCGGCAGCGATATGAGCGTTGGCGCGATGAAGGCGGGTGCGACCTGGACGGCAATGAGCTGCAACGCGCGGTCCTCCAGGATGACGTACGAGTGGCTGCTCATGTGGGCCGTGACCCTCGGGGCCGCAGCCTGTATGCCCGTCGCGTCACGGGAGACGACCTCCACGCCACATGTGACGCCAGTCCCCAGCCCGAGTTCTTCCAGCCCCCTGCGCACCGCTTCGCCGGAGGTGACGCCGCTCACTCCGGAAGATCGCGAGGCGGCCTCTCAGTTCTACGATGTGCTGCTTTTCGTCGAGCTGAATACCCAGGCGGCCGCCGAGCTTGCCCAGGATACCGCACGGGGCACGCTGGATGCTGTCCAGTCGAGGGCGTAACGCCGAGCAACTGGTAGGGCTGCACAACGCGGTGAGTTTGATGCTCGCGTTCTCTCCTCCGCCGGGCGCTCTGCGTCCCATTTGGGATCAGGCCGCCCAAATACACTTTCGGACTCGCGAGACTCTCGACCGCTGGTTCCTGCCAGCAGGCGCGTGTACTCTTCCAACTCGGCGGCACCGACCAGGCGGCCCCGGCGGCCGGCGTCAAATGCCATCACCTGCATCATGCAGTTCACGTACGAGGTCAATCCTGGATGGCCGGAGCGATGCCCGCGAATCAGGTCCTGCAAGAGCTGCTCCTCGGCACATGCCGGCCGCGGGAAGTCCCCGGCAAACGCACGGCGCGCCAGCTCCGCCTGCTCCTTGACCATCGCCGCGCGCTGCTGGCGCTCGCCTAGCTGCAGATCGAGGACGTCATCGAGCCAGCGGAAGTAGGCGTAAGCGCGAAAGCCGTCCCTAACCAGGTCGCGGTCGACCATGCAGCGGATGACCAGGTAGGTGTGCAGGCTTCCGCGTCGAGTGAGGCCAGCCGCATGTGCCAGGAGGGAGACGTCGTGTGCGCTTGATATAGTCCAAGCCTTGAGGTGTACGGTTCGGATCGTGCGCGGGGAAGGCATAGTCCTTCACGCGCGACCAATTCAATAAGGTATACGAAATAGCTGCGCCGGGAGTGTCGCGAACGTCACCTGGCAGACCTGAACAACGTACCCGGAGCCTACAACAATTGAGGGATCGTCACGGAGGATGGGGCATGGGGAGCGCCTATTACCCGGGAAGTGCACGCCAACGCTACCCGCTGCGCGCCGAGGCGACGAAATGTTGCCGCCTCCGACTTACCCGTGCGGGTGGGTAGAGGGCTCAACGGGACTGCGCGGGGCGACGGTGCACCAAGCCCGGTGGACTCAACCAGCTAGGAGGGCACTTCGGCGAACACGCGCGCCGGCGCAAAGGCAACACCCACCATGGTTGGCCCGGTGTGTGCGCCCAGGACGAGCGACATCTGCGCGGTGGGTCGCCACTCACAACGGAAGTGCGTGTCAAGCAGGGCGCGCAGGTCACCTGCACCGCCGGGGTTGTTGGCATGCATCACTTGAACTCGCAGGTTGCTGCCTGGCGGGTGTTGGCCCGCAATCACGCCGACCAGCCCAGCCAGTGCGGCTGGAAAGGCGCGTGCGTTCCCGCGCTGGACATAGGTGCCGCGTACCTTTTCCACTCCGATCAGCGGTTTGATGTTCAGCAGCGAGGCGATCAGGCCCTTCATGTGGCTGATCCGGCCGCCGTGAATCAAATACTTCAGCTCGGCCAGGGTGAACAGGCTGTCGCTGGCTTCGCCAATCTTGCGCAGCAGCGGCAGGATGCGCTCCATCCCCCAGCCTGCGTGCGCCATGCGGGCCGCCGCTTCCACCTGCCACCCGGAGGCAGCGGAGAGATTCTTGGTGTCGACGTGCGTCACCTTGGCCTCCGGCACCAGCCCGGCCCCGGCCTGCGCGGAAGCAAACGTCCCGCTCAGTCCGGACGACATGTGAATCGAAAGGATCTCGGCGCTCTTCGCGGCAAGCCGGCGGTACAGCGTGGCAAAATCCCCGGCGGAAGGCTGAGAGGTGGTGGGCATGTTCTCGCTATGCGCCAGCTTCTCGTAGAACGCGTCCGCCTGGATGTCGACGCGCTCACGATACGACTGCCCCTCAAGCGAAACCACCAGCGGGACGACGTGGATGTGCAAATCGGCGACTTGCGCGGGGGCCAGGCTAAGGTCAACACCGGAGTCGGTGACGATTTCCATGAGCTGCTCCTTGCCAGGGCGCGACCTGCTGCGCGGGCCGCGCCGATGACGATATGAGTGTGACGTTCCTCGCGAAGGATGGTCGCGCTGAGTGCGGCCAACAATGTCACCCAGCTTGTTGGTCCGGCGCGAATGCATTGTAGTCTACCTCGAGGAAGACGGGGGGCTGGGCACAGCCTCTTGCCCAGGTCCCCGCATCATTCGGGGGCCCGGTGGTCGGGCCTTCGAATCGTATACCCCGCGAAACCGCGTATCAGTGGGGCCCTTGCCCGTGAGGCCTCGCCTTCGCCAGAACCCCCAGCACCGCGATGGCCATTGCCTTGTCACCGATGGCGAGAATCCCCCAGCGGTTGCCCTCGTGGGTACCCGCCTCGAATGCGCTGGCGCCCATCCTCGGTCCCCCTTCAACCTGCCGTTTGTGCCGGTCCTGCCTCTAGAACATCGCGCGCCACGGATCCCTCATACTGCTTGAAGTTCTCGGCGAACCGCGCGGCCAGCGCCCCTGCGCGCGCGTCATAGGCTTGTGCATCGCCCCAGGTCGAACGTGGGTCGAGCACGCCGTCCGGCACGCCCGGGCAGCAGGTGGGCACCGCCAGGCCGAACCATGGATCGCTGCGGAAGGGCACTCCCTGCAGGTCGCCATGCAGCGCCGCGCTGACCATCGCCCGGGTCAAGGGCAGGGCGATGCGCTGCCCAACGTCGAACGGGCCGCCGGTCCACCCGGTGTTGACCAGCCATACTTCGGGCTGATGTGCCGCGAGCTTCTCGCCGAGCAGCCCCGCATATGTCGTGGGCGGAAGCGGGAGGAATGGGGCGGCGAAGCAGGCCGAGAACGTGAGCTGAGGCTCGGCCGCGAGTCCTTTCTCGGTGCCGCCCAGCTTCGAGGTATAGCCCGAGAGAAAGTGATACATCGCTTGCGGCGAAGTGAGCCGCGCGAGCGGCGGCAGAACGCCCGTGGCATCCGCCGTGAGAAAGAATATCGTGCGCGGATGTCCGGCACGGCCCTCGGCCACCGGGTTGGGAATGAAACCCAGCGGGTAGGCTGCGCGCGTGTTTTCGGTGAACGTGCCGTCTTCAAAGTCGAGGCGTCGGCTTTCCACGTCCAGGACGACATTCTCCAGCACCGTTCCAAAGCGCCGCGTCGCTTCCCAGATGAGCGGTTCAAGTTCGGGCCGCAGGCGGATCGTCTTGGCGTAACAGCCTCCCTCGAAATTGAACACGCCGTCCTCTGCCCAGCCGTGTTCGTCGTCGCCCACCAGTCGGCGGGCGGCATCGCTCGAAAGTGTAGTCTTGCCGGTTCCCGAGAGGCCGAAGAACAGCGCCACGTCTCCCTGCTCGCCAACATTGGCCGAGCAGTGCATCGAGAGCACCCCGCGCTGCGGCAGGAGGTAGTTCAAGACGGTGAAGATCGCCTTTTTGATCTCGCCGCCATAGCTCGTCCCGCCGACGAGAATCAGTCCCCGTTCGAGATCGAGCGCAATGAACACTTCCGAATTGGTGCTGTCTTCTTCGGGGATGGCGTGAAAGCGCGGCGCGTCCAGCAGGGTGAACTGGGGGATGTGATCGGGCAGGGCGGCGGGTGGCAGGCGCAGGAAGAGATTGCGGGCGAACAGACTGTGCCATGCGTATTCGGTGACGATGCGGATCGGCACCGCGTGAGCGGGGTGAGCCCCGGCGACCGCATCTTGAACGAAAACGTCCCGTCCCTGGAAGTAGGATCGCATGCGCAGGTGCAGGCGCTCGAACTGCGCCGGGGTCATCGGCCGGTTGACCTTCCCCCACCACACCCGCGAATCACTGGGCGCCTGCCGGACAACGAACTTGTCGTTGGGCGATCGTCCGGTGTGATGGCCGGTACGCACGACCACCGGCCCGAGATGGGCCAGCTGTCCTTCGCGGCGCGAGACAATGCGCTCAACCAGCATGGGCGAGGGCAGAGTCCAGTAAACCAAGTTCAAGTGGGTCAGCCCATGGTTCTCTAACCCGTGTCGGCTGGGGGTACCTATTGCATTCGGCATGACGTCTCCTCACGTTCGATGGATGATGACAGACTCGGGCACGCGCGCGGCCGCGGCCAACTCGCCGAAGCGCGTGAGCGCCCTGAAGTAGGGCAAAATACTTGGAAGATAGTGCCGTTCGCCGGCCGCGTGAGGCGCCAGCCCCGATTGCCCCCATACGATTCCTTGACTGTTCGGGGCGAAGCGCGCGCTCGTCGCGTGCAGCTTGCGCCCCAGAACCGGCTCTCGCCCGGAGGTCTCACGCACCGCTTGCAGCAAATGCTGAGCAAACGGGTTGGCCGGGTCGCAGCGAACGCCTTCTTCACAGGCAAGGAGTTCGAGCTCGAGGCCCTCTGCATGGGCCAGGGATCGCAGGAGGTCCACCAGTCCGCGCAGGCTATCGTCTGGGAGGCTGCGCACCTCAACCCCCAATGCCGCCCGATCCGCCGTCAGGTTGAACACGCCGCGTTCTCCTGAGACCAGGTAGGGGAAGGCAATCTGCGAGCGCCAAGAGGTCGGCGCCTCGAGTTGCAGGTGCCGTCGGGCCGCCTCCAGCAAGCGGGCGCGCGCCTCGACCAGCCGCATCATCACGTCAAAGCTGGGTTGCACCGCCGAATGGGCCCGTGTGCCCCGCGCGCGCAATTCAGCGCGCAGCAAGCCGCGGTTCTCCAGGCACACTTCTCCCACGAGCTCATTGCCTCGCTCGCCGGTGCGCTCGCCGGCAATCATCAGCGCCGGAACGGGCCTGCCCTCACGCGCTAATGCCTGCAGAATGTGGGGCGTGCCCGTCGGCTCGGTCTCTCCCGGCTCCTCATTGCCCACCAACAGCAATCGTAGGGGCGGGTAGGGCGGCCCGGCGCGCCGGGCCGCCTTCATCCACACCACGAAAGTCGCCGCCACCGTCTTCATGTCGGCCGCGCCGCGCCCCACCAGGTAGTCGCCCTCCAGCCTGGGCCTGAATTGCGTGTCGTCCGGGTCGGGCCCTACAACGTCCAAGTGCCCGAGCAGGACGACCGGCGCGGGACTCTCGCCCGGAAAGGCTGCGAGGAGTGCCGGGAAGCGACCCTCGGCAAACACGCGTACATCCAGACCGCCGCGCCTCAGCTCTTCAGCGGCAAATTGAACAGCCGCGTGGATTGCTTCCAGCCGCGGCGACCCGCCGGGCGCAACGCTGACCGACGGGATGGCGATGAGCCGGCTGGCTAGCAACACGATTTCGCGTGTGACGTCGTCGGCGGTCGGGTCCATTTGGATTGCAGTGGGCCGCGCCTCGGCTGTCGGCAAGAGGTGCGCGGCCTCCGCCCGCTGCCACAATGCCTCGAGCTTGCCGGCCATCGGGCCGAGGCCCGCGAGCTCGCGCCGAATGAGCTCGATATCGCCGGCCACCTGAGCGCGTCGCTCCTCGAAGAGACGGGAGATGGCTTCAGCATCGACGACCGAGTGTTCATCCGCATCCGGCAGCAGGCGCGTTCGTATCCGCTCCGCGGCATTGGGGGCGCCGCGCGCCAGCTCGTCAAGCGGCGCGAGCCACTCGTCCCAGCCTAGCGCGTGGGCCAGCGGCCGGACGTTGTCGAGTGTTTCACCCAGGAACGCCCGCATGCCCACCCGCACGCGGGAGAACGGATGCACGAGTTGCGCGTCCATTCCGTTGATCGCCGCGGCCAATTCGTTGCCGCGCGTGCGCCGCAAGTCATCCCGGCCGTAGTGAAAGAGACCGCCGAATTCCGCATCCGCGTAGCCGCGCAGCAGCAATAGTTCCTTGAGGGCCAGGTTGGCGATTTCCAGGTCGAGCGGCAGACCGCCCTCGTCGGTGCGCACCTCGACCCGCGCCATCGGCAGATCGATCCGTGCGAGCAGGTTGTGGACGATGATCTCGCGCGCCACATGCTCACGCGATGGCGCGTCGCGCCCATTCTCCTTGTACAGTCCCCGTTGGCCGAGCGCCTCCAATTCCTCGGCCGAGATGGCGATCAACCGTTCCACCGGTTCGGCCAGCGATCGAGCCCGCACCGGAGTCCAGTTGTTGTTGCCGAAGCGAATCCCCCGCCGTACGAGATCCTTCGAAAGCCGGACGTAGTCGGCATGGGTGCGGTAAAGGTACGCCGGGTCGAGTTCCGGCGGGCTGGGAAACGTCAGCGTGCGGACGGAGTCGTGGTCGGTCAATACCACAATCGCCTGGCCCTCTCGCACCTCGGCGCGCAAGGGGGTGCTGGCCGAGGTGGCGATGAACAGCGCCGCATGAGCTCGCAAGAGGCGGGTGGCATGCGCATAAACCTCATTGCGATAGGCATCCAACTGCGACGGCTGGCGCCGTGAACGCGGGAGATGAACAAGGTCCCATGCCAGCAGCGGCTCCGGCAGCGAGAGGTTGGCGTGAATGCCGGCTGTCGCCAGGCGGGAACCGAAGAGGTCGACGCAGCGCTCAAGGTAGCGGCGCTTGGCCAGGTTCCAGCCGCGCGGGATGGATTGATATCCGACCTCCACCGGATAGAGAAGGTTGCCGTGCCACGCGTGAAGCGACCCGGCGCCGCCCGTGGCGGCTCGCTCGAGCGTCGAGAGCAGACAGGCCTCGAAGAGGCGGGCCTGATAAACGGCCAGCGGCGGCGAATAGAAAGGATCAGTGGCCCACTCGATCATCCAGTTGAACACCTCGAGCTGACTGTATCGGGCGAGCCACTCCGGTAAGTAGGCCTCGCGCAGCGCATCGGAGAACGTCACCTGCGATTGCACGCCCGGCCAATGGAGAGCCGGCCGGAGGTCCGCTCCCATGACGTTCCATTCCAGCTCCAGGCCGCTCGTGCCGCGCTCGGGGAAATCGCGCGCGGCCG
>JAPLGX010000031.1 GCA_026389925.1 Chloroflexota bacterium | reverse complement strand
TTCACCTACCAGGGCGACGGCGACATGGCCTCGATCGGTATGGGCGAGATCGTGCACGCCGCCGGGCGCGGGGAATTGATCACGGTTGTCTTCATTAACAATACCAACTACGGCATGACCGGCGGGCAGATGGCGCCGACCACGCTGCCCGGTCAGAAGACGACCTCCTCGCCCTACGGGCGAGACGTGGAGACGGCCGGCTACCCCATTCGCATGGCTGAGCTCCTGGCGACGCTCGAGGGCGTAGCCTATGTCGTGCGCCGCAGCCTGCACGACCCGAAGAACATCCGCCTGGCGAAGAAGGCGCTGCGCACGGCCTTCGAGGCCCAGGCGCGCGGGCTGGGCTTCTCGATGGTCGAGCTGCTCTCGACCTGCCCCACCAACTGGGGGCTGACGCCGCTGGAGGCGCTGAAGTGGCTCGAGCAAAACATGCTGCCGGCCTACCCCTTGGGCGATTACAAGGTGGCCCCGGCGCTGGCGAGCGCTCGTCCTTAAGCGCACGACGACTGGCGGATAGCGGAGCGAGGCATGCAGACCGAGATCATCATCGCGGGCTTTGGCGGGCAGGGGGTGCTCTTTGCGGGCGAGGTGCTGGCCTATGCCGGCATGGATGCCGGACGGGTGGTGACCTGGATCCCCTCCTACGGCCCGGAGATGCGCGGTGGCACGGCCAACTGCACGGTGATCATCGCTGACGAGGAGATCGGTTCGCCGCTGGTGCGCAACCCGCAGGCGGTGATTGCCATGAACCTGCCCTCGCTTGAGAAATATGAGCCGCTGGTGAAGCCGGGCGGGGTTCTGGCGGTGAACGCCTCGATGGCCAATCGCGCGCCGGTGCGGACGGACATCACTTCGGTGGCGCTGCCTGCCAACGAGATGGCGGAGACCCTTGGCAACCGCCGTCTGACGAACATGATCATGCTGGGTGCGCTTCTGGCGCGCCTGCCGGTGCTGACGCTTGAGAGCGTCGAGCAGGCCATGGCGGCGCACCTCCCGGAGCGCCATCGCGCGCTGCTGCCGGTCAATTGCAAGGCGCTGCGCCAGGGGGCAGAAGCCGCCTCAAAGCAGTAGGTCGTGGCGTACACTACACTACAGTACATATTCCAGTATATACTGAACTACACATTGATTTGGCATCGCAAGGCGAGTGAACATGAACAAAATCATTGGTGTCACCGAACTGCAGCGGTCGTTTCGGGCCATCTTTGACGACGTGGCGCGCCACCGCATCCCCTATGTCCTCACCCGCGGCAGCCGGCCCGAAGCCGCCCTTGTCCCGTACGAGGAGTATCTGCGCTTCCAGCAATTCCAGGAGAAGGATGTCCTGGGTCGATTTGACCGGCTGATCGAGCGCATGGCCGCTCGGGGGGGCATTTGCCGGTGACGAGGTCGAGGCGGATGTGCGCAAAGCGCGAGGCAAAGGACGATCCCGTTGATCCGCGCCGTCATCGACACGAGCCTCCTCGTCCGGGCGCTGATCAAGCCGCAAGGCACTGTCGGCCCGCTACTACTGGGGATGCGCGATGCCTCCTACCTGATGCTTTACTCCGACGCCCTGCTTGGCGAGTTGGCCGACGTTCTGGCTCGCCCGCGCCTGAGTGGCAAGTACGGGCTGACCCGTGATGACATTGCCACGGTCCTATCGCTCATTCTCCTGCGTGGGGAGCTGGTTGCCCCCGCACGCCGCATTACCGCCTGCCGACCCACTAAACAACATGGTGCTGGAAGCTGCCATTGTGGGGCAGGCGGACGTCATCGTGAGCGGCGGCGACGACCTCCTTTCGCTGGATCCCTTTGAGGGAATCCCGATACGTTCCCCGGCCGCATTCCTGCGAATGCTCAAGAGGCATCACCCCACGCAAGGCTGATTCACCTGGCGCACCATCGGGTTTGGCCGACGGGCCGGCCATGAGGCCACTTGTCCCAGTGCGGCGTACGCTCCGCATGCACCGCCGGAGGACCCGCTTGCGCAATCGCCCCGCCGGCCTAGAATAACCCCAGGCACTCAACCAGCCATTGTCATCGCCAATCAACCACCAAGGAGGGATCCCGCGATGAAATCTCCGCTCAGAGTTGCCATCCAGATTGCCGCGCTCTTCGTGCTGTTCGTCGGGGCGGTCTTCGTCGGCCGCAGCCTGCCCGTCCCCGGGCAAGCCGAAGCCGCGCCGATCGAGCCGGCGCTGCCGGCCAAGCCTCTCATGGGCCCGAACATAGCCCCGTGCGGGGGCATTCTACAATCGGCGGTGATCACCTATCCGAGTCCCGGACGAGTCCAGGTGAAATGCTCGAGCCCACTCCCCGGCATAGCGCAACCGTACTATGCTTTCAAGGCAGATGATGAGGCGATGGCCTCGCGCATACTGAGTGTGCTCAACACGGCCTTTGTGACTGGGTTGCCGCTCGACCTCTACTACGTTGCGGATGCCGAGTCCGGCTCCTGGGGATGCGATCCAACCAGCTGCCGTGTTCTTGAGGGTGCCATGCTGGTGGCGCCGTGATCACCTCAAAGGCAGCATCTCTGACCCGCCCGGCGCTCATCTGCGCGGTTGCCCTGGCCGGCCTCCTGGCGGGCTTCTTCCTTGGCCCGCTGAGCCCGCCGCATCGTGTACAAGCGCTGGATAGCGTCCCACGCCCGCTCGCGCAGCCGAGTCCGCGCGAATTGTCTGTCGTGGTCAACGCGATTCTCTATGACGTGGTCACGTACATCGTGGACCTGCCGGTCATCATGAACAACGCGCCGTAGCGGGTGCTGGCGCGTCTGGTCCTTTCTCATGTGGAGTTGCGCCACATGAGGTGGGGGATGCCGACTACTATTCCGAAGGGACGGCTGGCGTTCCAGCGTGCCAGGCGTCCTCCTCGCATCGTGCCCACGAACTTAGGAGGCAACAATGCGACGCTCCTCCCTGTCGTCCATCTCGGCAATCCTTGTGCTGCTCGTCACAACTCTGCTGCCATCTGTTCGACCTGCGCTTGCCCACCCGATGGTTGTCGATGCAGACCTGTCGGATTGGGATCTGGTTGCGCCGGCCCAGGCCAACCTGGGTCACATTGCGCGCGATCCGGATGAGGCAGGCGAGTACATCTGGCGCGACGCAGCGGGCGACGAGAGAACGGACTTCGCAAGCCCTGACCGGCGCGTCGACTTGCGTGAACTGCGCATCACAGGAGATGCGAACTCTCTGTACATCCTGGCCAGCATGGGTGACATCGACATCACGACGGGAGACGGAGCGCCGATGCTTCAGGTCGCGGTTGACACGACCCCTTCCGGTGGTGGGACGTGGTTTGGCCGGGGAGCCGGCACACAGGTCAATCCTCTTGCTGCCTGGGAACGGTTGTTGGTCACGCGATTTGCCAGCGGGAACTCCGGGCCCTTCGTGTTCGACCCCTCTTGGGCAATTGTGAGCACGGGGGCTTGGCACAATATCTCCTCGTCCACGGACGTGATTGAGATGGCGGTGACATGGCAGGCGTTGGGCCTTGCCGGTCCGCCGGCTGGGCCTCTCCGTTTCACTGTGGCCACCTTTCGCGCCACCGCCGCAGACCAGACTTGGGACATCCTGGGTGGCAGCGATGCGCTGGACTGCGTAAGCAATTACGGCTCCCATGCTGCCCCTCCGCCGAACACATGGACGGAGGTCCAGGATGGCATCATAGACTACTACTTCGAGGTGTGGTTCGAACCCGATGGGGATCCTTACCCACCTCTTGTGGTAAGCGAGTTCCTGCCCGACCCCGTGGGCACAGAGACGAGCGACGAGTGGCTGGAGATCTACAACACTTCACCTGCGACGATTGAGCTTCCAGGGGTCAAGGTCGGCGACGAGGAGACAGCTGCACCTCCTTCGGCCGAGGGGATGTATAGTTTTCCAAGTGGCACGATCGCATCGGGTGGAGCGGTCACTGTGGCGCAGCGCGCCGTAGCGGGTGGAGGGGAAGGCTTCTTTGGCCTGTATGGGTTCTGCCCGGACTATGAGTTGCAGGGCAGCGCGCCGGGCAATTGCGATTCGACCTTGGATATGGCGAAGTACTCTGCGTGGGCCGCGGGATCGGTGCAGTTGAGCAACACCGCGGACGAGATACTGATCCTGGATCGCCAGGACACCATCCTCGATGTCGCCGTGTACGGGACAGGCGCCTATCCGGGTGTTATTGCCCGCCCCGCACCTGATAAGGAATTCACCCTCGAACGGCGCCCGGTGTATCACGACACGAATGACTGCAGCGTGGACTTTCGCACCCAGCCGGCCGGCTCGCATACGCCCGGGATGGCGCGGCCGGATCTGGCTGTCTCCAAGACCGGTCCCGATGAGGCCGAGCGTGGACGGCTGGTCACCTATACGATCACCTACTCCAATCCAGGAGTCAATGACGCGGCCGATGTGACGATCGACGACATGCTGCCATTGGGTGTTTCGTTTGTCAGCACGACGGGCGCCTTCCCGTGCCTGGCCTGTGTGACGGGCGCGACGGGATCGCTTACTTGGCTGCTCGGCACGGTCGTCCCATCGGGCGACGCCTCGTTTGAACTTGTGGGTCGGCTCAGCGCGGCCGCCCCTCCAGGGGCGTTCCTCACGAATTCGGTCTCGATCTCGACGACCGATGATGAGGTCTCTGAAGACAACAATGAGGATTCCTGGCATACGGATGTCACCCCTCTGTGGTTCCTCTATCTGCCTGTGGTGTTGAGGAACTTCCCTCCGTAGCCTCCACCCGGACGAGGTTCGTCCGGGAGCGCGCATAGGGACGCGTGCGCCTGCCGCGTTGGCTCCACAAACAAAGCAGCGGGACGGGCCGAAGCCCGTCCCGCGATGTCTGTGGCATTCGGCGCAGCGGCTAGGCAGTCCTCTTTGGAAACCGGCTGAGCACTACGGCCTGTTCGGGCAGCGTCACGCGCTCGCCGATCTTGAGCTCCTTGCGCGCCTTCTCGGCTTTCTCGGAGGCTGATTGGAAGACGGCGATGGGCATCCCCTCGACCGCGTACTTGCGCTCGAGGTAGGCCTGGCCCAGCAGGTACCCCTCCGAGTCGACGGCGCAGCTCGTGACGGTCCCGATCACCCGGCCCTTGTCGTCCACGACCGGGTCTCCCTGGTGGGCCATACGCACGCCCTTCTTCGCGAAGCGGAAGCGGACCACTTCGCCGGTACGCTTCTTCTCCTGCTCAAGGCAGGCGGCGCGGCCGATGAACCACGGCTTGTTCGTCTTGACGTAGGAGCCGAAGCCGGAGTCGCCGACAGTGTAGCCCAAGGAACCGGCCATCTCGTGCCCGTAGAGTGGCAGGCCGGCTTCGGTGCGCAGCGAGTCGCGCGCGCCCAGGCCGACCGGCCTCACGCCCATCGGCGCGCCCACCTTCCGCAGCGCCGCCCACAATTCAGCCGCGCGCTGTGGATGGACGAACAACTCGAAGGCCATGGCTTCGCCGGTATAGCCGGTGCGCGCCACGACCAGGTCGAACCCGCCGACCGTCGCGTCGCACAGATCGGTGCGCTTGAGACACTTGATGCGCGCAGCGGTTGCGGCATCAGTGCCCAGCGTGAGCAGGATGTCGCGCGACTTCGGCCCTTGCAGCGCCAGGTCCACGCGCATCTCGGCGCCGGCCGCGGGGTCGCGCAGGTTGCGTAGCGTCACACCCTCGCGCCCGGGCGCCTTGGCCCACGGGCGGGCGCGGTCGAGGCACACTTCGCCGCGCCGCACCGCGTTCATCCATGCCCAGTCTTTGTCGTCGTTGCTGGCATTGACCACGATCAGATACTTCTCCTCGCCGCGGCGGTAGATCATCGTGTCGTCGATCACCTTGCCGTCGGGGTCGAGGTACTGGGTGTACAGCGATTGGCCGATCGCCAGGCTCGCGACCTCATTGGCGCACGCCGCGTCGAGGAACGCGCAGGCACTCGGGCCGGCGGCTTCCCACACGCCCATGTGCGAAACGTCGAACAGGCCGGCGGCATTGCGCGTGGCCAGATGCTCTTCGACCACGCTCGAATACCAGACGGGCATCTCCCAACCGGCAAACGGCACGATCTTCGCGCCCAGTGCCTTGTGCGTCTCGAAAAGCACGGTGCGCTTCAAGGGCGGGTCGGCGGGTTCGTTCCAGACAAAATCGGGCAGGGGCTTGCCCTCCTTGGGCGCGGGCAGGGGGGCGGCGAAGAACGGACGCGTCGCGTCGACCGTCTCGCCCTTGGCCGCGGCGAGCTTGGGCGCCTGCTTCTCTTCCTCGACGATAACCGGCCCAGGCAAGCGCCGGAGGATGTCGGGGTCGAAGGCCACAAAACTGTCCGAGAGATCGCGCAGCCAGGTGAGCTCCAGCGAGGCCGAGGCGGTCGGAACCACCAGATGGAAAACGTTACCTGCCGAGCGGCCGAGGGTGGTCTCGAGCGCCGCGCCGGGCAGCGCCAGGATGGTTTTCTGCGTTTGACCAACCGGGAGCGCGTACACATCGCTCGAGGTTGCCCAGTACAGAAACTCGCGGGCGTTCGCGCCGCGCACAGCCACGCTGACTGGTTCCTTGCCTGTGTGCGGCGTGTCGGAGTAGAAGAAGTGGGGGTAGCCGTGCTCCCCGGGCTTGTAGTCGGCGCCGGCGGCCAGCGCCAAGTCACGCACCTTGAGGCGCGCCGCATCGAAGGCGGCGAAGCCCACCTTGGCCCGCAGCACCCGGCCGCGCCGCGTGCTGATGGTGTAGTGCGGCTTGCAGGCCTTGAGCACCTCCACGATCAGGTCGCCCAGGCGGTCGATCTCGGGTTCACGGAACCCGCGCTGCGTGACCCACGGCGTGCCCATGCGCAGGCCGGAGGGATTGTTGGCCGACGTGTCACCCGGGATCGTGTTGCGGTTGACGACAATGCCCGCCAGGTCGAGGATGCGCGCGGCCATGTCGCCCGAAAGCGTCGCGCCCTGCTCGCCGACGATCGATTTGGTGTCAACGTTCAAGAGATGCGTGTCGGTGCCGCCGAAGGGAATGCGGAAGCCGTGGCCCTCGAGGCGCTGCGCCAGGCGCGCTGCGTTGCGCACGATCTGCGTCTGCAGCTCGCGGAAGGCCGGTGTGCGCGCGTTCTTGAACATCACCGCCATCGCGGCGAAGACGTTGACGTGCGGCCCGCCCTGCTCGCCGGGGAACACGGCGCGGTCGAGGCGCTTGGCGAGGCTTGCGTCCGTCGTCAGGATGCACGCGCCGCGCGGGCCGCACAGGCTCTTGTGCGTGGTGAAGGTGATCACGTGTGCGTAACCGACGGGCGAGGCGATCACGCCCGCCGCCACCAACCCCGCGATGTGGGCGATATCCGCCAGGAAGTAGGCGCCAACCGAATCCGCAATCTCGCGGAAGCGCGCCCAATCCGGAACCCACGGGTAGGAGGAGAACCCGGCGATGATCATCTTCGGCTTGTGCTGCGCGGCGAGTGCGGCCACCGCCTCGTAGTCGATGCGCTCCGTGTTCGGGTCCACCGTGTACGACACGATGTTGTAGTAGCGCCCCGAACGGTTGACCGGCGAGCCGTGCGACAGGTGCCCGCCGTAAAAGAGGTGCATGCCCATCACCGTGTCGCCCGGATTGACCAGCGCGTGGTACACGGCGTTGTTGGCCGGCGCACCCGAAAGCGCCTGCACGTTGACCAGCAGCCGTTCGGCCGGGATGGCCGGTGTGGCAAAGGCCTGCGCGCAGCGACGGCGCGCGAGCATCTCGGCCACGTCGGCGTATTCGACGCCCTTGTAATAGCGCGGGTCCGAGAAGCGCCGGTAGTCGCCGAGGCGCGCGGCGTAATCGAGGATGGCCGGTTCGTCGAACAGGCGGCTGGCCTCGTCCGGGTAGCCTTCGGCGTAGATGTTTTGGAAGCGGCTGCCGAGCGCCTCCAGTACCGCGTGCGAGGTCGTGCTCTCGGAGGGGATGAGAATGATCTTGCGTATCTGCCGCTCGGCCTCGAGTTCGAGGAGCTCGTGCACGGCGGGGTCGACTTCATGCAGCGTGCCGCGAACAAGAAAGTCCTTCATGCGTGGCTCCGTCGTCGTGGTGCCCGGGCGTGTGCCGGGTGAAAACTGCGATGCGTCATGTGCGGGGGCGCTGGTGGGCGGAACAGGACTCGAACCTGCGACCTCATCTTTGTAAAAGATGCGCTCTAACCAACTGAGCTATCCGCCCCGCAGCGCATTATACCGCGCCCCTTTTGATTCCGGTTGAATCGCGGGGCGCGTGACCGCACGCGCGGCGCAAAGCGTGGACCATTCCTGCAGCATGGCCATGCGGGCGAGCGCTTCAGTGCTCGCGCGAGTGTCGCGATGCGCAATCGTCCTGCCAGTTGTACTGCGTGCTACAATCCCGCGGCGGTCAGAACGGTTTGATCGCGGACAACACAGAAACCGCAGAGAATCTTCTGGTCCATTTGCCCGCCCTGATTCCTCGGGGTTTCGCCCAATAGGCCAGAAGGATGCAGACCGCATCTGCCTGCGCGGGCTGGCTTTTCACCTTGATCCCTCGGCGAACTCGGCGGCGAACAGACCGCCCAGTGACGAGATCACGACCTTGGACGGAATGACCTCAGACGTCAACTCATCCTCGGGCGTGCGCAATGCCGGCTGGCTCGTCGCATTGCGCGTTTTGCATTTGGCGAGCGGTGTCGCTTTTGCCGCCATCATCCCGCGCCTGATGGGGCGTGCGGACTACGGGCGCTACGCGCTGTTGACCTCGATCGCCGATTGGTTCGTGCTGGCGGCCGGGCTGGGCTTCGTGCAAGTCTTCGCCCAGCGCGCGCCGCGCCTGTTGGCCGCCGGGCAAGCAGGCGTCGTACGGAAGTTGTTCGGGCGCTTGCTCGCCATCCGTCTCTTTGCCAGCACCCTCCTGGCCATCGGCTATTTCATTTTCATGCGCTTGTGGCTGGCGGACATCCCGCAGCTGGCGCTGGCGGCCCTGGCCGCCGCAATCTTCGTGGACGCCATGACGGGAGTCGTGTTTGCCGTCTTCGTCGGGCTGGGGCAGGCGGCCAAGTGGGGACTGCAAGAGGTGGCCAACCGCTGGCTGGCCATCGGCCTCCTGGCGCTCGGCTATCGGTTGGGGGGGCTTGTCGGCGCCACGCTCGCGCTGCTTCCGGTCTATGCCATCACCGCCAGCTTGGGCCTCTTCCTCGCCCGGGACTTCATCCACCCATCGGAGATACGCCCGCACTGGAGGGGTTCGCTCGCGCACCTGCGATTTGGCGCGGCTTACTTCGTGGGCACGCTGCTGCTCTCGATCAGCCAGCGCAGTGGCGAGGCGCTGCTGCGTGCGGCGACCGGCGATTATGAGCAGGTGGCGCTCTTCGGCGTCGCCTACTCGCTCTATCTGATGTTCGAGTCCAGCCTGGGAGCTGTTTCCTTCGCGTTCGCGGCGCCCATCGCCGCGCTCGCCGCCCGCGAGGATGTAGCCGCCCAGCGCGCTTGGATGGACCGCCTGCTGCGCTTTCTTACCGTGGGCGCGATGGTTTTCCTGCTGGGCGGCGTGCTGCTCGGCGCGGATGCGGTGCGACTGGTTGTCGGTCCGTCCTACGCCGAATCGGCGATCGTGCTCATGCCCCTCCTGGCGGCCGGCGTCCTGCAGGTGCCGGCCGTGTTGGCGCGGCTGGTTTCGATCACGCACGGCCGACCGAAAGACGCCGCTCTGGCCGCCGCGGTGCGATTGGTGGGCATGTGGGCGCTGGGGTATGGGCTGGCGGCGATGTGGGGCGGGGTGGGCGCGGCGCTGGCGGTGCTTGCCGCATCGCTCGCGTATGCCATCGTCTTCACCTGGCGTGCCCGGCGTGTGCTGGGATACTCGATGACCGGAGGGCTGCGGGCGGTGTTGCTTGGTTTGCCCTTCCTTGGTCTTACCCTCCTGCGCAACGGTCTATGGCGCAACGTGGAGCTCGCCATGCTGGCCTGCGCCGGCTACCTCGTGCTGGTCGTCGTCACCCGGCAGGTGTCATTCGGTGAACTGCGCGCGCTGCTGAGAGCGGTGCGCGGCAACCCCGGCGGGTGAGGGCGCGGGTTGGGATTGGCGTTTGAGGGGGGCTATCCGATACGTCCGCAGTCTCCGCGACGCGAGGATTGATTTCCGGACGGTTTGGCCGAGGTGGCCAACTCAGCGGCGCAAGCTCGCGATCGCCTGAGGATAGCGGCGTCGAGATAGAGGCATCGGGGTCTGGGCAGCTCGCACGCCGCACTGACGGATCCGTTGAGCGATGTCAGCTGCCCTCGGGGATTTCCCTCAGGC
>JAPLGX010000214.1 GCA_026389925.1 Chloroflexota bacterium | reverse complement strand
TTCGGTCGGACAGCCGGAAGCCCTTGCTGGTCATGACGACGTCGTCATGACCAGCAAGGGCTTCCGGCTGTCCGACCGAAATCGGTGCCGCACGAGTGCCTTCAACGCGCCGCGTCGCGCCATCGCGGGACGCGATCGGGTTGAGGCGGCGTCAGGCAACCGGCGCAGACCTGCCAGCCCAGAGATATGAGAAGGGACGAGAGGTTCTTAGCCAAGCCACCCAGGAGAAGGAAGCCGAGCCTCCGCGTCAGGCCACTCCTCATTCGTCCGCTCATCGCGGCCGCGTGCCGCAAGAGGATGTTGTTCACTGACTCGGGCCGACGAGCGCGGGATGCCGGTCCCCGCACATCGTGCACCCCTGTGGTGTTCGGAGCTCCGTTGGATGAGCCGGGAATAGCACGGTAGCCGTGCTATTGCAGGCATCTATGATCGACTCCTTTTTCGATCGCGGAAGCGAGGATGTGTTCAACGGCCTCAACCCAGCCGCCGCGCGAAAGAGTTGTGCGCAGCAGCTGTGGGGCATCGCGCGGCGAAAGCTTGAGCAGATCGACTCGGCCCAGGTTCTCGACGACTTGCGCGTGCCGCCAGGCAACCGTGTGGAGGCCCTTGGCGGACACCGAGCGGGTCAATACAGTGTTCGCCTCCCTGAGCGATATCGTATCTGCTTTGTGTGGACGGCTCGCGGTGCACAAGAGGTGCATATTGTTGACTACCCCACAGGCTGATCGCGAAGGAGGAGGCCATGGTGCGTGTCCCGACAGGGCGTGAGCCCACTCATCCGGGCCAGATGTTGCTTGAGGAGTTCTTGGAGCCAATGGGCATCAGCCAGCGAGAGCTGGCGGACGCTCTGCACATGCCCTACCAGCGCATCAACGAGATTGTCAACGGCCGACGGGGAATGACGCCGGCCAGCGCGCTGCGCATGGCCAAGTACTTCGGAACAAGCGAAGGCTTCTGGATGACCCTCCAGCTGCGGTGGGACCTGTACCGGGCCCGCAGGGCGGAGGCGGGTGTTCTCACGGATATCTGGCCACATCACGCCGCGACCCGCTAGACGCGGGAAGTCCTTTTGCGCAGGAGATTGAGCGACCCGTGCTTTGGGGGGGCCGAGGCGCAGCCAGGGGGCGCACCATCCGCCTTGGGCGAGCGCACGCAGGATCACATGTGCGAGGCGGGCGCGATCATCGTGGGCGCGGTTGAGGCGGCGAGGTGGTTGAGACGAAAGCCGGCTAAGAAGGGGGGCGATGACGTTACATGTTGGATTGGGGTGGACCGGCATTGACATGCGCATGAAGTAGACGTACAGTACGTATGTATGGCATATGACCATGGAGGTGGCGCATGGACTCAATTCGAGAAGCCCCGAAGACCCGCCGACTCAACATCCTTGTCAGCGAAACTCTCATCGAATCCCTCACCGCAACGGCCAGAAGCAGGGGCTTGACCGTTTCTGCCGTCGTGCGCCAGGCCGTAGAAAGGGAGTGCCGGCGATCGCAGGAGGAGGCCCTGGCGCGGGCGGCCGAGGCGCTCGCGCCGCTCTACAGAACCGACAAGGAACTGACCGCCTTTCAGGCGCTGGATGGAGAAGAGTTTCTATGAAGCGGGGAGAGGTCTGGGAGGTGAATCTTGACCCGACGATCGGGGCGGAAATCAAGGAGTGCCGCCCGTGTGTCATCGTCAACAGCGATGCGCTCGTCCGCCTGCCCCTGAGAATCGTGGTGCCCCTGACAGAATGGGACGTGCGTTTTGAGACCGCGTCCTGGCACATTGCACTTGAACGCACAGCCGAAAATGGGCTCTCCAAGAAATCCTCGGCCGATACCTTTCAGGTGCGGTCCGTGTCCGCAGCGCAGTTGACCCGGCGGCTTGGACGCCTTTCTGATTCCGCGATGGAGAGAATCGGAATGGGCTTGAAGAATTCCCTGGCGCTTGACTAGGCGGGCGCCCGCGACCCTCGTCAAGACTGTTGCTCTGGACTGGCCAGGCGTGAAGCTTGGGGGCGCATTGCGGAGAGTCAGGGCTTGCGCATCCGCTCTTCGAGTTCGGCCGCCGCCAGGCGTGTGGCCTCCAGGCGCAGGCTGAGGGTGAGATCCCCGCGCGTGCGCTCGGTCACGCCGCGCACCATGTCGGTCGTGCGCCGCAGGTTGCCGGTGATGGCATCCGGGTAGTCGAGCGTGACCAGCAGCGAATAGATGTCGTCCATCATCGCGAGGAGGCGTTCGGCCTCACGGCTGCGGCCGCTGCGCATGATGTCCAGGCAGTGCCGGCGCAGTTCGCCGGCCGCTTCGCCCAGCCCGTTGAGATAGGGCGCGGCATCCACCTGCAGCTCGTCCGGTGAGGGCAGGCGTTCGCCGCCGACCAGCGCGTAAACGATGGAGGCCTCGGCCAGTTCCTTGAGTGCATCCTGCGAATAGCCGGCGAAATAAAGATCGGGGTAGGGCGCGAGCGTCTCGCGCAGCGTGGCGGCTTCGCTGCGCGCCTGGTGGATGTGCTCGAGCGCGAGCGGCCGCTCGTCGCGGTGCACCGCACGAATGGCGAGCGCCGCATGGCGGATGATCGAGCGCGAATGTTGCAGCGCCTCTTCGCGGGCGTGATTCTTGGCCTCCAGCCCCGCGCGGATTTCTTCTCCCAGCGTGTTGAGCATCTCCATGAGATTATTCCGCAGCCGGCGAGTCCGGCCCGGGCTCATGCCCGATCGGGCGGCCGAAGAGCTGGCCGGCGAGGGTCGTGCCTTCGGGGATGCGAATCTCGCCGTACTGCGCCTCGTACTTGCCCAGGTTCTCCGCGAGGGCGCGCAGCACCAGCTTTGTGCTGAGCGGCGACATGACCACCCGCGCGCACACGCGCGCCTGATTCATGCCGGGCAGGAGGTGAGCGAAATCCAACACGACCTCGGCCGGTGAGTGAGTGATGAGCGCGAAGTTGGCGTACACCGCCTCGAGATTCGGCGGCAAGCGCAATGGGATGGGGCCCTTGGCGGGCGGCGTGTTCGGCGGCAATTGGGTCATGCGATCCTCCCGGGCCGGCCGGGCGTGGCGCTAGAAGGGGATCTCCTCATCGCTCGTCGCGGGCGCTGCCGACTGCCCCTCGGCCGGTTCCGTCGCGGCACCCTCCTGGCGCGGGCCGCCGCCGAGGAAGCGCACCGTCTCCGCCACCACCTCGTACGAGGCGGCGGTGGTTCCGTCCGGGCGGGTGTAGGTGCGCGGGTTGCCGGTGGCGCGATCGGGCGAGAGGCGTCCCTCGACCAGCACCTGGCGCCCCTTGGTAAGGTATTGCTTGCACGTCTCGGCCTGCTTGCCCCAGGCGGAGATGCGGATCCAAATCGTTTCTTTCACCTGCTGCCCCGCGGAGTCGTTGTAGGTGCGATTGACGGCGACGGGAAACGATGTGACCGCCTGCCCGTTGGGCGTGTATCGCATTTCGGGATCGCGGCCGAGGTTGCCGACCAGAATGATCTTGTGGAACATAGCTGTCCTCCCCCGCGCGTCGAGCGACGGATGACCCCGCGCCCCGGGCGCGATGGGCCGCATTCATTCTACACCGGATAGTCCATCGCGCACCTCAGGCGCGAGCCGCCACATCCTTTACGAGGCGTGCCACAACGTCGGCCACCGGCAGCGCGCCCAGGTCTTCGCCGCTGCGCAGGCGCACGGCGACCGCCTCGTTGTGCGCCTCGCGGTCGCCGGCGATGAGCATGTAAGGGATCTTCTGCAGCTGCGCATCGCGGATCTTCGCGTTCATGCGCTCACCGCGCGCATCCACCTCCACCCGCAGGCCGGCCTCGCGCAGGCGGCGCTCCACGCCTCGCGCGTAGTCGAGGTGACGGTCGGCAATGGGGATGACCATCGCCTGCACCGGCGCCAGCCAGACCGGGAAGGCTCCGGCGAAGTGTTCGATGAGCACGCCCATAAATCGCTCCATCGAACCAAGCAGGGCGCGATGGATCATGTACGGGCGGTGCTCCTGCCCGTCCTCGCCGATGTACATCAGGCCGAAGCGCTCGGGCAGGGTGAAATCGAACTGGATCGTCGTCAGCTGCCACTCGCGTCCCAGCGCGTCGCGCACCTTGAGGTCGATCTTTGGTCCGTAGAAAGTCGCCTCGCCCTCATCGACCTGGAAGTCGACCTTGGCCCTCAGCAGCGCGTCGCGCAAGGCATCGGTTGGCGCCTGCCACTGCTCCGGCGTGCCGGCGGCTTTGGCCGGGTTGCGGGTCGAGAGATACGCCTGGAAATCGCGAAAGCCGAAGGCGCGCAGGATGCTCAGGCTGAAAGCGAGCACCCGGTCGATCTCCTGCGGCATCTGGTCCGGACGGCAGAAGAGATGCGCGTCGTCCTGGGTAAAGCCGCGCACACGCAGCAGGCCGTGAACCACGCCGCTGCGCTCGTAACGGTAGACCGTGCCCCACTCGGCGAAGCGCAGGGGAAGGTCGCGATAGGAACGAGTCCGGCTCTTGTAGATCTGGATGTGGAACGGGCAGTTCATCGGCTTGAGGTAATACTGTTGACCCTCGATATCCAGCGGCGAATACATGTTCTCCCGGTACCAGCCCAAGTGTCCACTCGTCTCCCACAGCGAGGCCTTGCCGATGTGGGGGGAGAAGACGAAATCGTATCCGCCGCGGGCGTGTTCCTCGCGGCAGTAGTCCTCGACCAGCTTGCGCACCATCCCGCCTCGCGGATGCCACAAGATCAGTCCCGGGCCGACCTCCTCGCTGATGCTGAACAGGTCGAGCTCTTTGCCCAGCGTGCGGTGGTCGCGCTTCTTGGCCTCCTCCTGCTGCCACAGGTAATGCTTGAGTTCTTCGGCCGTGGTCCAGGCGGTGCCGTAGATGCGCTGCAGCATGGGTCGCTTGTCGTCGCCGCGCCAGTAGGCGCCGGCGATGCTGGTGAGCTTCAGTGCTTGGGGGTTGATCTGCCCGGTGCGCTCGAGGTGCGGCCCGCGGCACAGGTCGGTGAACTTGTCGTGGGTGTAGGTGGTGATGGCCGGGGGCGCGGTGAGCGGGTTACCGTGCTCGTCCTGGGTGCCCTGCTCGAGGCCGTCGATCAGCTCGAGCTTGTAGGGCTGATCGACGAAGAGTGCCCGCGCCTCGGCGGCCGAGATCTCGCGGCGAGTGAAGGGGTGGTTGCCGCGGATGATCGCGCGCATGCGCGCCTCGAGGGTAGCCAGGTCCTCCGGCGTGAGTGCCCGCGGCAAGTCGAAGTCGTAGTAGAAGCCGTCCGCTATCGGCGGGCCGATGGCGATCTTGGCCTCCTGGGGGAACATCTCCATGACGGCCTGGGCCATCACGTGTGCAGCCGAGTGACGCACGCGAAAGAGCTGTGAGTCCTCGTAGCGCTGGCTGTCCACCTGTGGCATGACGCACCTCCCTCGAAAAATGAAAAACCTCCCGCCCGATATGGGGCGAGAGGTGCATTCCCGCGGTTCCACCCAACTTGGCGCGTGCGCGCCATCTTGAGGCCGATAACGGGGCCGGGCCGTTCCCCATACTGGACCGCCACGGGCAGGCGGCTGTTCCGGTTCACGCGGTCAGGGGGTTTTCGCAGGCTGCGGCCGCGGGGCTTGCACCACGTGTCCCCGCTCGCTGAGGCGACCCGGGCTGCTACTCGTCCTGACCCTGGCGCTATAGGTCGTGCAGTGGGCGGTATAGGACTCGAACCTACGGCCTTCGCGATGTCAACGCGATGCTCTAACCAACTGAGCTAACCGCCCGAGGTGAGGCGCATTATACCGGGCGCGGGAGACGAGGGCAAGAGGCGAGCCACGTACGCCGATGGGGAGGCGCGTTCATCAATCGGGTATCTCCCTTCCCGTCCCATTCCGCAGGTGGCCCACCTCGGCAGTCTTGAAGTACATTCCGTGAGGCCCGTGGGCCGACATGGTCCGAACCGCTGGGCGCCCGTCCCGACCTGCCGAACGTGCCGCGAGTCCCCTGTCCCAGGAGATACAATATTCGCAGCAGGCGCACGAGGAGGAGGCAGGGGCATGAATCGAGAAGACCGCATCGTGATTGACCCTGCCATTCTGGTTGGCAAACCGGTGGTGAGGGGCACCCGCCTGGCTGTGGAGTTCGTCGTGGACCTGCTGGCGCAGGGGTGGAGCGAGGCGGACATCTTGCGCAGCTACCCCGGCCTGGCGCGCGAGGATATTGCGGCGTGCTTGGCCTATGCCAGCCGCCTGCTCAAGGCCGAGAGGGTCTACCCCCTTTCGTAGCGAGAGACCGAGTCATGCAGCTCCTGGCAAA
>JAPLGX010000062.1 GCA_026389925.1 Chloroflexota bacterium | reverse complement strand
GCCGTCGCCGCCAATGCGACCGCACCCGTACCCAGAAGGGAGGGCTTCAAAAAAGTGCGCCGTGAGATTCCGGCGGGACGGGAATCGGACTTCGATTTCATTCGGTCTCCAAATTCGTAAGTTCACCGTTAGGGCGTGGGTTTCGAGAGAGCGATCGACGGCAACGAGCAGACGTTCCAAGTCGAGGGGGCGGTGCGGCTCTGCGGGGGAAATGGCTGAAGGACGAAGCAGAGACGCGGCCATGTCCTCTCCGGCTGCGACGGCCGCGGGGCGCTGCCGTGCGCGGAGCGATGGCGCGAGCTGCAGCAGAGCGCCTTGATCGTTCCACCGGAATGCGCCGCGCGACCATTGGTGTGAGGTCGGTCTCGGTCGTTCCGGCGCGAACTTGGATCGGTCCATCGTAAGCTCCTACGCCGGCCACCTCGACGGATGCGCCTGGCACCAAACCTCGGGCGCCGGCGAAGCGGAGGAGGGCCGGCTCCTCGTCCTGCATCTGCTGGATGGTGCCTCGCTCGCCCCCGGCCAGGTCGGCCAACGAGAGTTAGGGCTCGCGGGCGATTGCGCCCCGGGCTGTCGGGATGGGATCGCCGTGGGGGTCGAATTGAGGATGTCCCAGGCGCTGGTCCAGGCGGTCGGTGAACTGCTCGGACACGGCATGTTCCAGGCGGTGGGCCTGGTCGTGGACTTCATCCCAGGCGTATCCCATCACCGATTCCAGGAAGGATTCGATCAGGCGATGGCGGCGCGCCGCCCGGGGCGATGATCACGTTCACCATCGACATTGCACATGCGGCGGCGAGCGATGCCGATGCGTTTGATGTGTTTCTCAGGGATGTGGTGCCGGCGGGGTTGGACTACGTGCCTGGCTCGCTACGCTGGGCAGGCACCGGCCTTGCGCCGGATAGCCTGGACGAAAGCGCAGCGTCGCTAATCGTCGCGCGCTGGGCGAGCTTCCCACGGGGCAGCACCAGCCAGATCGAGTTCGATGTGACCATGGCGCTGATGTTGTACGACCCGCGCGTCACCAACACCGGCCAGGTGGAGTGGACCAGCCTGCCTGAGGATGACGTGCAGGCACCCTTCGCGCTCTCCACCTACAACGTTTTCGCCACAGAGAGGTTCTACGATCCGGGCGATGCCGTCGACGCCTGCGCCACCTCCGACAGCGTCGAGGCCTCTACGCCGTCGCTGCCGGCCACAGGTTTTGCCCCCGGCCGGGTCACGCCGCTCGCGCAAAGTCCGTTGAATCCCTATAGCGACACGGGCGGCCTCCAAATCGAAATCCCGGGGCTCAGCGTGAGCCTACCGGTTGTGGGCGTGCCGCTGGGTGCTCAGGGTTGGGATCTGACATGGCTCGGCGCGCAAGCAGGCTATCTGGAAGGCACCGCCTTCCCGAGCTGGGCGGGCAACAGTGCGATCACCGGGCACGTCTACCTCCCGGATGGGCGCCCAGGCCCCTTCGTTCGACTGGCGGAGTTTGGCTGGGGGGATGAGATCATCGTGCGCGGCTTTGGCTTGCGCTTCATCTTCTCGGTGCGGGAAGTGCGCCAGGTCCTGCCCGATGACCTCTTTGTGCTGCGCCACGAAGACCGTCCGTGGGTGACGCTGATTACTTGCAAGGGTTACGACGAAAGGCGCGAGGCTTACCGCACGCGTGTGGCCGTGCGCGCCGTTCTTGTGGGAACGCTGGCCGATTAGCAGGGCAGTGCAGTGGAGCGATGTGAAAAGCGGCGGCCACTGGCCGCCGCCTGCGTTGTCGATGCCTCGCGCGATCCGCCTAGGGGGACGGCAGGAGCCCTTGGCTGCCATCCGGCAGAGTAAAGGCGCTGACCGAATCCAATGTCTCAATTGTGATTCGGTTGCCCAGAAGCGGGAAGCGCGATTCGTTCGCCGTGATGAGCTCCCCCAAGGGCAGTGTCGAACGCAGATGGTCGGGAGCCAACCCGGCGATGACATACTCTTCCGGCCGAGGCGGAATGCGTGAGGCGAGAGCGCGAAGCACGCGCGATTGATAGTGGAGGGCCTCGATGGGCGAATCCTGCAACGCGCCCAAGCCCTCTGTAACTTCCTGCCCCTTGAGCGAACGTCCGTCGAGGAACACGCCCCCGAGGCGATTGACGAGCGTGGCGAACGCCTGATTGTCGATCAGGACAATCGCCTCCGGCTCGCGGGTGAAGTACGCCTGCAATCCGTCGAGGGTCGGGTTGGCGGGGTCGCGCAGGACCTCCCTCACCACGGCCGGCTGGCCGTCGGCCAGAAAGACGATGGTCGCCGGCGAGAGGCCGAGCAGGTGCGCTTGGCCGGAACCCTCAAGCGTGAGGCGCCACACGGCGAGCAGATGTCCGCCGCCCTCCAGCGTGTCGTAGCCCAGGATAAGGTAGGTGGAGGTGCCAAGCGGCGGGGTGGGGGCGAACAGCGCCAGGCCTCCCTGACCGGCTGCGCGGCCGAGAAGCATGCCGACGACCAGGAAGGAGAGGACGACCAGTACGGTCAGAGTCAGGCGCATGGGGTTGCGTGGGATAGCATTCATCCGCACTCGACGGGAAGTCCGCCGGCGTGTCTGCGTGCCGTGCCTATGCTAGCCCAGTTGGGAGCCAAAGGCAAGCACCTGGGCATGCCCCATTTACGAGGCGTGGCGCTCAATGCGTGCGCCCAGTTGGCGCAGCTTCTCGTCGATGCGTTCGTAGCCGCGGTCGATCTGGGCGATGTTGCGGATGACCGATTGGCCCCGGGCGGCCAGCGCCGCCAAGATGAGAGCCATGCCCGCGCGAATGTCGGGGCTCTCGAGCTGCTCTCCGGCCAGCTCGCTCGGCCCTTGCACGATCACCCGGTGCGGGTCGCACAGGACGACGCGCGCGCCCATGGCCACCAGCTTGTCGATGAAGAACATGCGGCTCGGGTACATCCAATCGTGGAACAGAACGGTGCCGCGCGACTGGGTGGCGGCGACGATGGCAATGCTCATCATGTCGGTCGGAAAGGCCGGCCAGGGCATGACGCTGATCTCGGGAATCGCGCCGCCCAGGTCGGCCAGCACCTCGAGCCGCTGCTCTTGCGGGACGAGCAGGTCTGGGCCTTCAACCTGCCACTCGATTCCGAGCCGGCGGAAGATCAGGCGGGTCATGTCGAGCGCGGCAGGCTGGACCTGGCGGATGCGAATACTCGAGTGGGTGACAGCGGCGGCGACGATGAAGCTCGCGACTTCGAGGTAATCGGTGCCCAGCGTGTATTCGCCGCCGTGCAGCGCCGGCACGCCCTCGATGTGCAAGACGTTTGAGCCGATGTCATAGATGTGCGCGCCGAGGTGATTGAGGAAGTTGCACAGATCCTGGACGTGCGGCTCGGAAGCGGCGTTGCGGATCGTCGTCCGCCCCTCGGCACGCACGGCGGCCATGATGGTATTTTCAGTGGCGGTGACGCTGGCCTCATCGAGAAGAATGTCCGCCCCATGCAGGGCGGCGGCGCGCATGTCGAAGATGCGGTCGTAGGTGACGCGCGCGCCGAGCGAGGTAAGCGCGAGCAGGTGAGTGTCAACGCGCCGCCGGCCAATGACATCCCCGCCGGGTGGGGGCAGACGGATTTCGCCGCAGCGTGCGAGCATCGGCCCGGCCAGCAAGATGGAGGCGCGTATCTGTCGGCACAGGTCGCGGTCGAGCTCCCGGCTGCGAATCTCGCGCGCGGTGACTCGCCAGCTGTGGGCATCCAGTTCTTCGATCGAGGCGCCCAGGCTGCGCATAAGCGCCGAGAGAGCTTCCACATCCCGTAT
>JAPLGX010000148.1 GCA_026389925.1 Chloroflexota bacterium | reverse complement strand
CGACTACCAGATCGGCATCCGGAAGTTCTCCTTCGTCGGGCTCGCCAACTACCGCGACCTCCTCTCGAACGCCCTCGACAGCTACCTCTCGGTTCAATCGAATCGCCTCAACGAGGCGGTCAAAGTGCTGACCATCGCCTCGATTCTGCTCATGTCGAGTTCGCTCATCGCGGGCATCTACGGGATGAATTTCGTGCACATGCCGGAGATCCGCTGGCCCCTGGGCTATGCGTGGGCGCTCGGCCTCATGGCCACGGTCAGCACCTCGCTCCTCCTCTTCTTCCGCTGGCGCAAGTGGCTGTAACCTCCCCGGCGGCACCCCTCCCTTACAACAGAAGAAGCCCGTCTCGGCCAGAGGAGGGACGGCACCGGCGAGGAGATGTGCGCGGAAGGGCAGGCCCCCGCAAATGCAGTGCGGCGCACACCCAGCTTGAGGCCTACAGTTTCAGGAAAGGTAGATGCGCTGGGGGTCGAGTTCTTCGCGCAGAATGCGCAACTCGAGCGCGCTGGGGGGCTCGGTGGCCCGCAGGGAGGCTGCCGCCCGCAGCGGCCAGCCGGTGTTGGCCTGGGCCGCCTCCGCCGTGCAACCCGGATGCACCGCGGTGAGGACAAGCTCGCCCGAGTCGTCGGGTTCCATGATGCCAAGGTTGGTGACCACGGCCGCTGGGCCGCCGCCGCGCACGCCGGCCTGCACCCGCTGTGCGCGTGGGCCAATGTACCCGGCCGAGGTCACGAAATCGACCTTGGGCGGGAAGCGGCGCTTCTCGTGCGGGGTGATGAAGTAGCAGCGATCGGCCCACGCGGCGATCTCCGCCGCGCCGCCGGAACCCGGAAGGCGCACCTTGGGTTTGGCATAGTCCCCGATGACCGTAGCGTTGACATTCCCCAGTCGGTCGATCTGCGCCCCGCCCATGAAGCCGACGTTCACGTAGCCGCGCTGCAAGAAGAAGCTGAACAGCTCGTAGAATGTGCACACGCCGATCGCGCCCGAGACGAGGGTTGGATCGCCGATCGAAAGCGGCAGCCGGGCCGGCTGCGCGCCGATCACCCCGGCCTCGTAGATCATGACCAGGTTGGGCGCGTGCGTGCGCCGCGCGAGGTTGCAGGCCAGGTTCGGCAAGCCGACGCCCACCAGCACCACGTCTCGATCGCGCAGCAGGCGCGCCGCGTTTACGGTCATCAACTCGGAAGGGGTGTATTCGGCCATGCGCGCCTCGAGGGTCGGAGTTCGGCCGCGCCGTGGCGGCCGTTCATGCGTTGTTCGCGCGAAGGCTTGACGGCTTCGTGCTCCATCCGCTGCCACGCGATCGAGTGACTATATCATCAGCCTAGGGCGCGGGCAACCGCCCGCGGCGCGCCGTTGACGCAGTTCGCGGCGCGCCGGCACCGCGCGTCTTCGGGCTCGGCCTGGCCCATGACCTGCGCTGGCGATCGGCCTCGCCAAGGGGGTAACATGTCGCATGGCTAGAGACCCATGACAGCTCGTCCGCTATCGCCCTGCGAACGCGACGAAGCCTCGCGGGTGTTCGCGCTCAGCCTGCGCCTCGAGGCGGTCCGCATCCACGAAGGCGTGCGCTGGACCTCAACAGTGGCGCGTTGGCACACCCGGCTGCGCGGCCTGCCGCCGCCTTCGGCCAATGCGATCACCCTGGGCTACCACGTCAACATGCCTATCCCGCTCGATACCAGCCCGGCGCGGCTCGAGGCGGGCGACCTCAACGATATGGGCTGGCTGATTCACGAGTTGACCCACGCCTGGCAGTTCCAGCATGCCGGATGGGCTTATCTCGCCCAAGCCATCGGCGAACAGATGCGCCTCGGCCCGAAGGCCTACGACTACGGCGGGCAAGCCGGGTTACGCGCGGCGCACGCAGCCGGGCAAAGGTTGTCCCACTTCATGCGCGAACAGCAGGCCGACATGGCCCGCGACTACTACTTCGCGCTCAAGCGCGGACGCGATGTGGGTGCCTGGCAGCCTTACATTCTTGAGATGCAGGCCGCCTGAGATCACGGCGCCCGCCCCATACCGCAGTCGTCCTCCAACTCATGCCACGCCGATCCAGTTCAGGCGCGCCGGCGAGTGCGCGGGCTCGGCGTGGGTTTGGCGCGCGTACGCTTAGCCACGCGCGGCTTGGCTTTGGGCTTAGGGCGCGCGCCCCTCGTCGGCCGCGCTTTCGCCTTGGGATTCGCCCGCGCACCTTTCGCAGTGCGCGCTTTCGCCGCAGCCGGCCCCGTGCGAGCGGGTCTTGCCGCGAAGTATTTCGCAAGCGGCGCGAAATAGAACTGCTCCCATCCCTGACGATACTGCTCGGCCTGGCCGTCGGGGATGTTGGTTTGGGTCAATGTCAGGCGCGTCTTGCCCGCGGCCTCCACCAGCAGGATCTGGAGCCGCGAGTCATCACTCCCGGGCGGGAAATCGGAGGTCCGCCAGGTCTGCACGATGCGTCGCCCAGGCTCGAGCTCGAGATGCACTCCCAGGATATAGCTGTCCCATGCTGAGAACGGGTCGCCGACCCTCGCCCCGCCGGTGGCCTTGCTGCCGCTGAATGCGGAGTGCGCGCGTGCATCGAGCCAGGCAGCGTACACCTTGCGCGGAGATGCGTTGATCACAGTCGTCAGGTCCAGTCTCTCGGTCATCTCTGCCTCCACCGAACAACACAATCGCCGTACGTCCAACGAAGGAATGCCCAAAGGCCTGCTTCATCTCGCCCGCGGGCTCCCGCGTGATCTCAGAACATGCCGCGCGCCGGAGGTTCTGGCCGCGGCCGGATCCGCAGCCGCCATGCCATCCAAATAAGGAATAGTGCCGCGGCGGCGGCGACCACTCCCATACCCGTGGTGTTATCTGCGCGGCTCTTGTCCATCTCCTGCAAAGGTGCGAGCAGGACGAGGAAGGTGAGCACGCCGGAGCCCAACGCCAGCACGTGACGAGGTGAGACGAAGACCGCCCCCGCCTCCAACCTCTTTGCGAGCGCGACCGATGCCCAGGAGAAGGCGGCCAGGAGCGCCAACCAGGCCAAAGCCGGCATGCGCGTGCTCGGCAGCGCCCAAAGTTGAATGAAGAAAGCAATCGCCCAGCCAAACGCGAGGATGAACACTCGCCAGGGGCCACCCAGTGGACGCGCCTCGGGCACGGAATGCGGTGCGGCTGTGCGACGCGCAATCCAGATCAGCACCGCTGTCCCGATCGCGGTGAGAAGGTACGCGGCGGCCGGCGGACGGTAGGGCGTCATCCAAAGGAAGCCCACGACCACGTCGGCGAAGAATAGCGCGAGGAGAACAATCAGGCCACGCCGGCTGACCCAAGGCTCATCGCGACGAGCCGGGAAGAGGATCGTCGTGAGCAGGATGGGCAGACCGATGCTGTAGACGGTGTGATAGAGCGTGAGCCCGGCGGCCCAAACCCAGTGGACGCCTGCGAACCTGCCGTAGGTCCCGAGAACCCCCAGGTCCATCCAATTGGGGTCGAACCAGCTCTTGACCATCAGCCCCTCTTCGATGATGCCATAGGCCGCGCCGAGCAGCAATACCATGCGCCAACCGCCGCCCCAACGGTAGGCCAATTCCCGGACCAAGATCGCGCCGCCCCCGTACAAGAGGCAGAGCAGTGTCAACCCGAAGGGGCTGAAGAATTCGGCCGGCGGCGACGAGCCGGATAGCAGCTCGCCAATTGCTGGGGCGAGAAAGAAGAGCACCAACCACGGGGCGATCTTCATTCGCGCCTTGCGCGTTTCTGGCTCCACACTCCCTCCCGACCGACTAAAGCCTCGACCATGCTCAAGCGCAATGGGGGCTGCTCTCCACCATGCCCCGGCGCTTGCCCGTTCGCGAGGGGGGGCCCGCCGTCTTTTCGCCGCCCAGGCGCGCAGCGCCTTTGGACGCGGCGTGATGGCATAAGAATAGGTGCGGGAGGATGCGACGCGCGTCGGTCATCCTGGATAGTGTCTCGCGCCCGGCGAGTATCGGTTAATGGAAGTGCTAAGCGGGCTGGTCTCACCGAGTGATGCAATGGCAGGCCAGGCGGCTGCTAGAACTAACCATAGTTGACCGGCTGGCTCATGCGCACCTTCACCGCCAGCCGGTGGTGAACTTCGGACCCGAGCTTCTTCCAGTAGGCCTCTCGCTCCGGCACGCCGTAAACCCACTCCTGGAGCCACGCCTGAGTCGCCTTCTCATCGGCCGAGATCTTGTCCCACTGCAGGTAAAAAACGTTGTCGCGATCGTAGTAGCCTTGCGTGTAAGAGGGGTGGGCGCAGTGCGGCACGTGGCACACGGCGGTCACCACGAAGGAGGGGATGAGCGTACGGTTGGGGTCGGAGCGGATGACCTCTTCGCCGACGATCTCCTCGGCGGTCACAATGACACGCTGGGCGGCGAAGGCCGCCTCCTTCTGCTCGCCGACAATGCCCCAGATTTGGCAGTTGCCTTCGGCATCGGCGCGCTGCACGTGGACAATGGCCACATCCGGGTTGAGCGCCGGCACCGCGTTGAGCTCGCGCCCCGAGTATGGGTCCACCACCTTGCGGTAGTTGGGGTTGGCGCGGATGAGGTCCTCGGTGCCGAGCGGCATCATCTGCAGGAAAGGCAACCCGGAGGCGCCTGCGGTCAGCCGCGCAATCATAGCGAAGTGCGAGTATTCCTCGAACTGGAGGCGCCCGGCCTCCAGCTCGGTGCGCACGATGCGCAGCGAGCCGACACCGGGATTGCCCGAATAAGAGAAGATGAGCTTGCGTGCACAGCCGGCGGCCACCATCTGGTCATAGATCAGGTCGGGCGTTGCGCGCGCCAACACCAGATCGCGCCGCTTCTGGCGAATGATCTCGTGCCCCGCGGCAAAGGGAATGAGGTGGGTGAACCCGGCGGCGTACACGAGGTCGCCATCGTGAACGTGATCGCGGATAGCCTGGGTCAGCGGAACGACTTTGCTCATGGGGCCTCGGACGATCAGGGGTTTTTGACCAGGGCCGGGCGCTCGTCTCAGGACGCGGGCGGGTCCTTCTTATCGCGCCCAGCACGCGTGCGATTGTAGATCGAACGGGCCAGGCTGGGCGGCCGCTCGTCCTCAACGCCCCGCCGGCCGGAGCGCAACAGGCGCCAGCCGGCCCAAGCAGCGAGCGCGGCTCCCAGTGCAGCCCACAGCCATCCTGCCGGGGCCTTGCCCGCACCGCCGACGAGCGAATTCCACAAGGGAACGGCGAACACCGCGAACACCGCCGTCCCCACGATTAGTAAGAAGCAGCCAAACCGCTCGCGTAGCGTCATGCGATCTGCGCGCGGGGCGGCTCGCGTGTGAGCCGCCCCCGCGCCAAGCCTAGCGGCTGATCAAGGTGCGAATCTGTTCGTGCATATACAGCGGCAAATAGTACAGGCCGCCGGCATTCTTGCCGCTCGAGCCGGATCCCTTCCACCCGCCGAAGGGCTGGAACCCCGGCCAAGCGCCGGTAGTGGCTCCATGCGGCCGATTGGCATAACACACACCGGCCTGGATCTTGTCGAAGTACCAGTCGGCTTCCTTCTTGCTGCCATAGAAGCCCGCCGTCAGGCCGTAGTTGACATCGTTCGCCAGGCGCATCGCCTCGTCGAGCGAGTCGACGGCGTGGATCGTGGTGATGGGCAGGAACATTTCCTCCTGCCACAGCTTGTGATCCATCGGCAGATTGTCGACCAGCGTCGGAGCGCAGAAGTAGCCTTTGGCCAGCGCGCCCTCGGTGAGCACCTTGCCGCCGGTGAGGATCGTCCCCGCTCGGGCCAGCTCCTGGACATAGCCCTTGTAGCTCTCGTACCCGCTGCGGTTGACGACCGGCCCCATGTAGACCTCGCGGCGTGTCGGGTCGCCCACGGCGATCTTGCTGGTCAGGGCCAGCAACTTCTCGAGGAAGGCCTCTTTGACCGGCGCCTCGACGAAGACGCGCGAGCAGGCAGAGCATTTCTGTCCCTGCAGGCCGAACGCCGAGCGCATGTTGCCGATGGCGGCGTCATCCAAGTTGGCGTTACGCGAGACAATGGCCGGGTTCTTGCCGCCCATCTCGAGGATCACCGGGCGCGGGTACTTGCCGCGGGTGAAGAGGGAGTAGATGCGCATGCCCACGTCGAAGGAGCCGGTGAAGGTGATGCCGTCAATGCCCGGGTTGGTGATCAACTCCTCGCCCACGGTCGACCCCGAGCCGGTGAGGTAGTTGAAGACTCCGGCCGGCAGCCCCGCATCGCGGAAGCACTCGGCCAACTTGCGCCCGGTCCAGGGTGTGTCGGAGGCCGGTTTGAAGACCACGCAGTTGCCGGTGACGAGCGCGGCGCCTGTCGGCCCGCCCGAGAGGGCGCTCGGGAAGTTGAAGGGGCTGATCACCACCCACACCCCGTATGGGCGCAGCACCGATATGTTGGATGCCTTGAAGCCGACCAGCGGGTCGACGCCCATGGGCTTCACGTAGCCGTCGTTGGCTTCCATCTGATCGCAGGCGTAGTACAGCAAGTCCGCCGTTTCCTGCGCGTCGCCCAGCGCTTCCATGCGGTTCTTGCCGACTTCCAACGAGACGACGGCCGCGATTTCGTAAACGCGCTTCTCGATCAGCGCCGCCGCTTTGCGCACCAGGCGCACCCGCTCCTCCCAGCGCATGCCGCTCCACAGCGGAAAGGCCGCACGGGCGCCGGCAATGGCCTCGCGCACATCGCCCACCGATCCCTTCTGAAAGGTGCCCAACAGCCAGTCGCGGTTGATGGGCGAGCGGTCCTCAAGCTTCTCGGGGCTGAAACGTTCCTGCCCGTTGATGTACATCGGGTGATCCTGGCCCAGGCCGGCTTTGACCTTCGCCAGCGCCGTGTCG
>JAPLGX010000423.1 GCA_026389925.1 Chloroflexota bacterium | reverse complement strand
CACTTCTCAGCCGGAGGTGCCGCGGCAGTGCCCTCGCGACGGAAATCGACGAATCGGTATCCCACACCGTGCTCGGTGAGAATGTAGACTGGGTGGCCGGGATCCTTTTCGAGCTTCTGCCGCAGGTAGTTGATGTACAGGCGCAGGTAATGCGTCTCACCGCGGTATTCGTAACCCCACACTTTGGCCAGCAGCTGGTCGTGGGGCACGACCCAGCCCGCGTTCTGCACCAAATGGTAAAGCAAGCGGAATTCGGTCGGGCGCAAGCGCACCAGCTTCCCCTCGACCCACACCTCGCGCCGGTCGAAATCCAGGCGCAACCGCTCGTCGATCACCAGCGGACCGGTCGCGCCGGGCTGTGGGCTCTCCAGCCGGCGCAATACGGCGCGGATGCGGCTGACGAGTTCGCGCGGGCTGAAGGGTTTGGTGACGTAATCGTCGGCACCCAGCTCCAGGCCGCGCACGCGTTCGTCCTCCTCGCCCTTGGCGGTGACCATGATGACCGGCACGCTGGAGAACTCGCGCATCATTCCCAGCACTTCGAAGCCGTCCATGTCGGGCAGCATCACGTCCAGCAAGACCAGGTCGGGCAGGTCGTTGCGCAACCGCTCGAGCGCCTGCGTGCCGTTCTGCGCCTCCGAGACCTGGAAGCCGTCGTGCTCCAGGTTGAGGCGGATGAAGCGAACCATGCGCGGTTCGTCATCGACCACCAGGATGCGTCGGCGCGGCGTCGGGGGCATGCGGCTACTCGCGCACAAACGTCACCAGCCGCTCCTCGGCCTCGCCCGGCAGGACCTCGATGAAGGCGATCCGGCTGGCCGCCCAAATCACGGTCGAGACGTTCTCCTGCAGGTAGGGCAGGTCCTTCCCATCGCGCCGGCGCGGGTGATGGACGGTAAGGAAGGTAGCCGTGGCTGGGGGCATGTCGTCCATCTCCGCCATCACGGCCTCCTCGTTGACCAGATGCACCAGCACGGTGATCGGCATCCGCGCCTCCGGGGCTAAACCTTGCGGACCACCTGGACCTTGAGGCTGCCCAGGCTGATCGTGTCGTTCTCACTGAGGGGCATGGGTTTCTCGGGGGTGAGACGCGTGCCGTTGAGGAAGGTGCCGTTGGCACTGCCCAGGTCCACCACCATGAGCGAATCCCCCTCGTAGCGCGGGTGGCAGTGCAGCCGAGAGACTCCCTTCTCGTGGGCACCGTAGCGGTTGAGGTCAATATCCGGCAGAATGGCCTGGGTCGGTTCGGCTCGGCCCAGAATGTAATCCTGCTGGCCGCGCAGCGGAATCGCAACCGTACTGCCCATCACGCGCACAGCGATCGAATCCTGCCGGGTGAGGAGTCCCGGCCCTTGCGTTGGGCGAGGCTTGGTGGTGATTTCCTCAGCCTCGTCGACGGGCAAGGAGACGGTCGGCGAGGCGGCTTCCTCATCCACCATCAGCCCGCATTCGGGGCAGAAAAGCGTGCCCAAAAAGAGGGAGGCCTTGCAACGCTGGCAGGTGATCATCGCGGCCCCTCCGCGTGCGCTTCGAGCAGTGCGCGCGTCCCATACTTCACCCGCTTCTGCCCGCGCTCGGTCAGCTTATGATCCTGGGCCAGCGCTTCGGCCTCGGCGATCACCGCGCGTGCGAGTTCCCCGTGCCCGATCTCCAGCAACTGGGTCGCCAGGCGGTTGAGCCGCCGCGTGCCCAGTTCGGCGTCACCTGAGCGTGCGTCGGCCAGCGCCTTCTCCTGCAGGTGATACAGGTGCACGCTGCGTGCCGCGGTGAGCAGCTGCCCCGAGATCGGCGCGGGCGCGGCCTCTTTGAGCACCGGGAACGAGAGCGCCATCGAGGACTTGAGGTGCATGTTGGTCTGCACCAGATGCGCGCCAAAATGCATCGTGCACACCTCGAAGGAAGCCAGCGGCTCGGGGATGCTGGAGATGACGAACTGCAACAGCAGCGACACGCTGCTGCCGCTGAAGAGCGAACCCAGGCGCAGCGTTGTCCCGCCCGGCAGCGGCGTGGGCGCGGGCGAGGTGCGGAAGGAAGACTCAAGCATGACGCCCGGCGCGGTGTCGATGGCCAGCGACATCTGGTCGGCGTACACCAGCCCCAATTCGCGGAACTTCTGTTTGAGCAACCGGTTCAGGGTGGAGACGTTTTCGATGTAGGCCGCCTGGCCGCCCGTTTTTGAGGCCAGGGCATCCAGGAAAATGTCATTCCACGCCTCGCCCACACCGATAGCCGTAATCTCGATTCCTTCGTGCGCGGCTTCGTCGGCTAGCTCCAGACAGGCCTGCTCATCGCCATAGGTGCGGCCGTCGGTGATGAGAATCAGGTGGTCAAGGGTGCCGTCTCCCGCCGCGCGGCGCACCTCGTCCATGCCGGCCCGCAGACCCTTGAGAATCTCAGTCGCACCGCTGGTCTGGATTTCCGAGAGGCGGCTGTTGGCTGCGGTCGGAGAGAGGTGGGCATCCGAGGGGATGAGCAGTTCGGCCTTGTCGCTGAAGGTCACCAGGCCGAGACGGTCCTGCGGGCGCAGCAGGCGGATGATTTCCACCGCCGACGAGCGAGCGGTATCCAGGCGCTCGCCGCTCATGGAGGTCGACCGGTCGAGCACCAGGCACAGGTTGAGCGGCGGGGCGGGCGGGGTGTCGTCGCGTTGCGGTGGGCGGACCGCGATGTGCGTGTACAGGACCTGCGCCTCGGTGTGCACCTGCAGCACAGTCCGGCTGTGGTTGAGGTCGACGACGAACGGATCGGCCGGGGCAGCGCTGGTCATCGCAGGCCTGCCAGCTCCACACAAATGACGGAGATGTTGTCGGGTCCGCCGGCGGCGTTGGCCAGTTGCACCAGCGCATCACATGCCGCTTGAGGCGTGGCGCTGTTGGCCATCGTCTCCTGGAGGCGCGCATCGTCAATCGGGCCCCACAGGCCGTCGGAGCACAACATCAAACGTGCCCCCGGCTCCCACGGCAGGGTGAGGAACTCCGGCTCGAGTTCGTCGGTCTGGCCGATGGCGCGCAGCAAGACGTTGCGCTGAGCGAAGCGGGTTGCTTCATCTGGGCTGATCTGGCCGATGTCGATCAAACGCTGTACCAGCGAGTGGTCGCGGGTGACCTGCTTGATCTCCGGCCCAACCATGTAAGCGCGGCTGTCGCCGACGTGGGCCAGGAACAGCTGGTTGCTGAACATGAGCGCCGCGGTGAGGGTCGTGCCGCTGCCCGGGAAGTGGCGCAGCACCGCTTGGTTGGCCGCGATCATTGCGCCCTGCAGGATCTCCTGGATGGATAACTGCTCCTCGCCGCCCGCTCCGCCGAGCCAAAGCGTGGTGAAGTGGGTCAGCACGTGGCGGGCGAAGGTCTGCGCGGCCAAGCGGCTGGCACGCTCGCCCAGCTCGTGCCCGCCCATGCCGTCGGCCACAATGAACAGGCCGAAGTAGGGCAGGGTGCTGTCGGCTTGCTGCAGCCCGGTGAGCGCGATCAGCGAATCCTCGTTGGCTGTGCGCACACGGCCGACGTCGTGGCCGATGCCCACGTGGAAGATCGGCGGCCCGCTTGAGAGCGCCACAATCTTCTCGGGCCCGGGGGCGTCGGCCGATGGGGGTGGGGTGTCTGGAGACAAGGAGGAAGCCTCGGCTGCTTTAGACATTGGTTGAGAGCGCGTAGACCGTGTGATCGCTCGAACCGAAAAAGACACAGGTCTCATTGGCCGCGGGAGCACCCGTGATGGGACCGCCGCTCTTGAATTTCCATCGCAGGCGGCCGCTGGCCAACTCTAGACAGTATAGATACCCGTCGACCGAGCCGCAATAGACAAGTCCCTTGTGAATAAGTGGCGTCCCGGTGACCTGGTCTTCCGTCTCGAAGCGCCAGCGCTCGCGGCTGCTGCGCAAGTCGGCGGCGTAAATCCGCCCGTCGGCGGAGCCGAAGACCACCACCCCCTCAGCGATGGCCGGCGACGAGACAATCGAATGCCCGGTGCGGAAACGCCAGATGACCCAGCCCGAAGTCGAATCCACGGCGTACAAGACCCAGTCCACCGAACCGAATAAGACCATGCCGTTGGCTTCGGCCGGCGAGGAGAGCACGGCCCGTTTGGCATGAAACTGCCACTTGATCTCCCCGCGCAAGTTGAGCGCATACACGTCGCCCGAGTCGCTGCCGAAGTAAATACGGTCACCCGCCACAAGGGCTGTCGAGCGAACTGGCGCTCCGGTATCGCACTTCCAGACCCGCCGGCCGGTGAGAGCCTGAACCGCATGCAGGGCTCCGTCGTCGGAGCCGATGAAGACGTGCTCGACCGCCACCCGCGGCGAGGCGCGGATCGGGCGCTCGGTGAAGTAAGTCCACATCATGCGCCCGGTCTGCAGGCTGACGGCGTGCAGGCGCTGGTCTTCCGAGCCGACATAGACCGTGTCGTCGCCCACCTCTGGCCGCCCGGGGATGCCGCCCTCGGTGGCGTATTTCCACTGGAATTCCCCTCGCTCGGCGTTGAGCGCGTACAGGTTATTGTCGTAGGCGCCCACCAGCAGCAAGTCGCGCGCCAGGAGGGGCGTGCCGCGCACCTCATCTTCGCACTTGAAAGTCCATTCCACCTTGGGTGCGCCCGGCAGGTCGGCGGCGCTCGAGCGCCCTGGCGCTTCCACCACGGGCTGGGGGGCCGCAAAGACCGCGGCCGTCGTGTTGATCGATTGGGCGAGGGCCTCGCCCATTGCGTGCGCGTCCGCAAAGCGCGCCTTGGGGTCGTACGCCAAAGCCTTCTCTACCACCGCCACGATCGCCGGCGGGACCTCCGGCCGCACCTGCGGGATGGACCGGTCGCCCCAGGTGAACGGAGGTTCGAGGCGCGGGTCGCGCTGGGTCAGCAGATGGTGGAGCGTGGCGCCCAGGGCGTAAATATCCGAAAGCGGCCCGGCCTCGCCGCGGTATTGCTCGGGCGGAGAGTAACCTTCGGTGCCGATCATCGTGCCCTTGTGGTCGGGGGCGAACAGCTTGGCGATGCCGAAATCCACCAGACGCAAGATGCCGTTCTCATCGATCATGACATTGGAGGGCTTCATGTCGCGGAAGATGACCGGCGGCTTGTGATTGTGCAGGTAGTTGAGAACGTCGCACAGCTCGATGCCCCAGCCCACAACCTTCTCGATCGGCAGGCCGTCGGCTGCCTCTTCGAGGGTACCCTCCAGATCCTTGCCGGTGATGTACTCCATCACCAGGAAGGAGCGCTCGCCGAGGGTGAAGTAGTCGTAGATGCGCGGGATGGCCGGGTGGGTGAGCGTGGCCAGCAGGTTGGCTTCACGTTCGAAGCTCGAGAGGACAGCCTCGAGCAAGGCGGCATCGTGGCTCGAGTGCAAAAGCTCTTTGACCGCCACCAGGCGGGTGATGTTGGGGAAGCGCAGGTCGCGCGCCTGGTAAACGGCGCTCATCCCGCCACGCCCCAGCTTGCGCAGCACGCTGTAGCGGTTCTCGAGCACGGTCCCCTGGCTGAGCGAGGCGGTACCGGTGGGCGCGGGCCCCAGGGGGGAGGTCATCGGATCGGTGGCCAGAGTGAAGACTCCTTCACGCCGTGCCGGAAGAGCGCCACGGTCTGAGACGATTATAAGCACGGGCCGCACGCCCTGCAAGCCTCACCGCGTGGAAACGCTGTCGATAGGGAAGGCGCGCCGTGCCCGAAGTATTCGCATGGCGGCAGGCTGGAGGCGGGTCACCTGCGGGCGGCACGGGCGGGTGCAGGTCGCTATCCGGCCGGTGGAGCGGCGGAGGCTTTCCACCTTTGCACCCACTCGAGGGCGCGCGTGAGCGCGGGCTTCCACTCCACGGCCGGGACGGCGGCGGGCAGGTACAACGTGCCGCGGCTGTAGCGCATCCCCTCTGGAACCTCGCCGGGTTCAAGCCCCTGCGGCAGGTACAGGCGCAGCACCAGGTTGCGGTTCTCCATCGACACGCTCTCCACGCCGGCCTCGAGCGCTTTCACCTTGACGCGCAGCTGGTAGAGCAAATGCTCCACCGCCTCCGGCAGCGCACCGAAGCGGTCCTGCAATTCCTGGGCCAGGGCGAGCACCTAGCCGTCGCGCGTCAGGTCCGCCATGCGCCGGTAGAGCCGCACGCGCGCTTCGCGGCTGGGCACGTAGTCCTCAGGGATCGAGGCGTTGAGCGGCAAGTCGACGCTGACCAGGCCAGCTTCCAGCCCGGGCAGCACGCCCTCGCGCTGATCGCGGGCGCGACGGACAGCCTGGGCCAGGAGGCGCGTGTAAAGGTGGAAGCCGATGGCCGCGATGTGGCCGTGCTGGCGCGCGCCGAGGATCTCGCCCGCGCCGCGTATTTCCAGATCGCGCATGGCAATGCTGTACCCCGCGCCCAACTCGGTTTGTTCGGCCAGCGTCTGCAAACGTGCGTGGGCCTCCGGGCTGGGGCGATGGCGACGTTCGGTGAAGAAGTAGGCATAGCCGCGCATGGCGCTGCGCCCGACCCGCCCGCGCAATTGGTAAAGCTGGGCCAGGCCGAAGGTGTCGGCGCGCTCGACCACTAGCGTGTTGGCCGACGGGATGTCCAGGCCCGACTCGATGATTGAGGTGCACAGGAGCACGTCCACTTCGCGGGCCAAGAAGGCGGCCATGGCTCGCTCCAACTCGTGTTCGGGCATCTGGCCGTGGGCGACGACCAGACGGGCCTCGGGAATGATCCGCTCCAGGCGCTGGCGTGCCGCCAGGATGGTCTCAACCCGATTGTGGACGTAAAACACCTGCCCGCCGCGATCGAGCTCGCGCAGGATGGCTTTGCGCACCGCACTCTCCGAATACGTGCCCACGCTGGTCACGACGGGCAGG
>JAPLGX010000298.1 GCA_026389925.1 Chloroflexota bacterium | reverse complement strand
CAGACCGTTACACTGCGGGTCACACTCTTCGACCAGGCTGGCGCAGGCAGCAACTCGCTCGACTTCACTTACCTGCAAGGGGTCGCCGCGGCGGACGATGAGACAACAGGCATTCGGGCACGCCATGGCGTGCCCCTGACAGCTTCAAGAGGGCTGCGCCCGAAGGTTGCTCATCACGGCACCCACAACCCCTCCAGCTCGCCCAGCGTCTCCACCAACCGGTACGCCTGGCAGCTCTCCGGCCTTACGATCACCAGCGCACGCTGCGGCTCGTCGCCGTCGATCAGGCTCACACCCAGCCAGCCCGATGCGGTCCACTGCACACCGCTGATCGCCAGCGCCGGCTGCTCCATCACCGCGTGCATCGCGCTGCCATCAGTGTGCATCATGTACAGGCTGCTGTTGTCGCGCCCGCGATACGCAATCCATTCCTCATCCGGTGAGAGCGCCGCCGCAAGCATCTTGCGCGACCCGTTCTCGATCGTCGCCAGGTCGCGCGCCTCGCCTGTGGCGAGATCGACCACGCGCACCATCCACGCGCTGCCGCCGGTGTACATCACCGCCAGATACAAGCGCGCGCCATCCGGCGAGAAACCGATGACCGAGGCGTAGGCCGCATCCGAAACGCGCCGCTCGCCGCCGCCGTCGGTTCTCGCGATATAGATCCCCTCCGCGCTCGAGCCGACAAACGCGATCTCCATTCCGTCCGGGGACCAGTGCAAGTCGTAGCCTGCGCTGGCTAACTGGATGACTTTCTCCGCGGCCGTGTCGAGGTTGAGAATATGCAGCCCCCCGGCTCCGGTATAGGCCAACTGCGTGCCATCCGGCGAGAGCGCGCCACGCGCAGCATCCGCCACGAGCACACGCTTCTCGCCCGAGGCTGGGTCATACAGCACCATGCCCCACGATTCGCTCCCCGCGAGCGGCTCGTAGACCAGCCCACGCCAGGCGAGATCGGCCGGCGCGAGCGGCAAGCCGTCGATGTCGTTCGCAGTCAGGCACAAGCCCGGTTGCGGCGTGACGTCCGCTAAGTCGGTCCTGGGCGTGGATGGCGACCACTCGCCCTCCCAGGTGACGCGGTCTTTCACCAGCACCAGGTTCGACACGTTGACCGTGAGCTTGCCGGTTGGAATCTCGGCGTAGTCCAGGCTGGTGTAGAACGTGCCGCCGGTCACGCCCATATCACGCCCGCCACCACCTCCCGCGGCCGTGTATCCCTCGATGTCGACGCTCACCGAGTACACCTCCGGGCCGGACTCGAACTTGAAGGCGTAGCCGTTGCGCGCGGTCGAGATCGAGACGAGCGTGAGCGTGTGGCCTGCCAACTCGATGTGCTGATCGAGCGCCCACTCCTGCCCGGGCTCGGGATGCGGGCCGGCGTCGAATTCGATCTGAGCGCGCGCCGCGGGGTCGGCCGGGCCGACAACAATGCCCGGGAAGGAAAGTCTGAGCGGGTAGGTCAGGCCCGCCGCCTTGAATTGGAACGCGAACCCATATCCGCCCAAGCCATCGTTCACTTCCGGCGGCTGAATATCGTTGGGAATGGTGTAAGCGACCCTCGCCCCGGTTGCATCGTGCATCAGGGGCATTCCGGTCACCTGCGCCCACTCGCCTGTCGCCACCTGCGGCGTCAGCCGGCCGAGCAAGATGTAG
>JAPLGX010000504.1 GCA_026389925.1 Chloroflexota bacterium | reverse complement strand
CCCACCGCGTGGAACCCGCGGGAAACTACCTTGGATGCGCGACCTGACTGATCTGGGTCAGACTGAGCGATTGTGGTTGCGTGCGCCCAACTCCGCCGACATTCCGGCCGTCCTCGCGCTGTGGCAGGACCCGGAGGTCACTCGTCACATCGGCGGGCCGCGCCAGGCGCGCGTCGTTGCAGATCACTTCGAGCGCTACGCCGCCGATCCGGTGCATGTGGCCGCCCAGGAGCGCGATTGGTGGTGGTCGCTCATCGAAGGGGGGACGAACCGTTTCGTGGGGCTGGGCTCGCTCAGCGAGAAGGATGTGGATGGCCGGGTCGACATCGAACTAGGTTACTTCCTGATGCCGGCCTTCTGGCGGAAGGGATATGCCGGCGAGGCTTCGCGGCGTGTCATTGAGTTCGGCTTTGCCCAACTCGGCCAGCGCTCGCTCATTGCGATTATCGATCCACACAATGAGGCGTCGCTCGCCGTGGCTCGCCGCCTGGGCATGCGTTACGAACGCGCCGCGCTGCGTTCCGATGGCGTGACCCGCCATATCTATCGCCTGTGGGCGCCGGGCGCCACGGATCCAACACCTCCATCTGAAAGCTAAGGCTTGGTCAGGCCTGTTCGCTTCCGCCATGGCCGGTGGCCAAGGGGCACCTCACGAGAGTAGGGTGATTCCAATACAAGGGCGAGACCTCGGTTTCCGGCGGTTCATCAGGGAGGCACGATGAATGCGCAGCAGCAACCCGGTGTGTTCGTCATCCAACCGCAGCGCGTTCTCGAGGGGGCCGGTGTGCGACTGCAACGCAGCCTGGGCACCCCCCAATTCAACTATCTCGATCCGTTCCTTCTGTTCGACGACTTCAGCTCGCCCAACACCGACGACTACGTGTGCGGCTTCCCCTGGCACCCCCATCGCGGAATCGAGACCGTGACCTACATCCTCAGCGGCCAGGTGAGGCACCTCGACAGCCTGGGCAATGGCGGCACGCTCGGCGCGGGAGATGTGCAATGGATGAGTGCGGGCAGCGGCATCATGCACGAGGAAATGCCGCAGTCCACCTCCGAGCCGTTGGTCGGCTTCCAGTTGTGGGTCAACCTCCCGGCGCGCGAGAAGATGTCGGCGCCGCGATATCAGAACATCCCAGCCCAGGCCGTCCCCACCGTAACCCTCGGCAGCGGGGTCTCCACGCGCGTTGTCGCGGGCACGCACGGGGGCGTCCGCGGCCCGGTCACCGATATCGCTGTCTCGCCCACCTACCTGGACGTTGCATTGGAGGCTGGGGTCGAGGCCGCGCTGTCCCTCACCTCGGGAGATTCGACTTTCGCATACGTTTTCCAGGGGGATATCGAGTTCAGGATACCGGAAGGGGGGGCCACCCGCGCCGCTGCCCCCCGCCTGGCCGTAGTGCAAGCGGCGCACGAGGTCAGGCTTGTGGCCGGATTGAGCGGGGCTCGCCTGTTGTGGGTAGCGGGGTCACCCCTGCACGAGCCGATTGCCCGCTACGGCCCGTTCGTGATGAACACGCGGGAAGAAATCCAGCAGGCGCTGGAGGACCTCCAACAAGGCACCTTCATCCGCGCTCAGCCGCGAAGTGACCCAAGCCAATGGTATGGAGCCCGCGGGGAGGGCGACGGCGCCGGGTAACCCATGGCGCTCCCCGCACCCGGGTCTCGTCGTCCGTCGCGACGGCGATTGCGTCTCGTCGAGGGTCCAGCATGAGCACGTGGCGCACCTCCCTGCGGTACGACCCTGTGCCGCGACTTCTGAATGCCCCTGATCCCGCCTTGATCTTTTTCGTGAGGCGCGATGTGCTGGATGAACCGCAACCCGAATTCCGTTCATTGTGGGATCTGCCCGAGGCACAACGCTTGCTCGCGCGGCAGCGCCAGAGCGGCGCATGGGAGTATCCCAAGAACGGCGGTGCCCTTCAGCCTTACAACAACTTCGCCGTCCTGGAGACCTGGCGCTCGCTCGGAATACTGATCGATATGTACGCGTACGACCGGTCGCACCCCGCGATTGAACGCGCCGCGGCTTACCTTTACTCCTGCCAAAGCCCGCAGGGCGATCTGCGCGGGATTCTGGGCAATCAATACATGCCTTACTATCACTCCGCGATCATGGAGCTCCTGGTGAAGGCGGGTTTTGCCGACGATCGCCATGTGCGGCGCGGGCTCGACTGGCTGCTGACCATGCGCCAGGACGACGGCGGCTGGATCATACCAGCGCAAGCCTTGCCCGCCTCGAAGAAGACCCATCGCTTCTGGCGCGGCGCGCCTTTGCCGCCCGATCGCGCGCTGCCCTTCTCTCACCTGGCGACCGGAATGGTCCTGCACGGGCTGGTGACCCATCCGGGTTACCGCACGCGGCCGGAGGTGCGCGCCGCCTGTATGCTTCTCAAGAGCCGGATGTTCGAGCCGGACCGGTACAACGACCGGCGCGGCCGCGAGTACTGGCTTAAGTTCCAGTACCCGTTCTGGTGGCCGAACATCCTGACCGTGCTGGAGATGGTGGCCCGGCTAGGAGTGACCTCGCACGATAGCGAGGTTGCCAAGGCTCTCGCATGGTTCCTCAACAATCAGCGTGCGGACGGATTGTGGGACACGGGCTACGGTCATGGCAGCCGAGCGGCACGCATGGAGTGTTGGGTCGCCCTGAGCATCTGCCGGGTGCTGCGTGCATTTCTGGGGTAAGCGCATCCGAACACCCGATCGTCCCTTGTCTCTCATGCCTGCGAAGGAAGAGACTAGACTAGGGGCTCCTCTTTGGGCCAAGGGCACCGCATTCTTCCGATCGCCGCCCGCCTTCTCTCGATCGTCATTCTCGCGCGGTCTGGGTGGGAAGGCAGGAGGTTCATTCCCGCATGGCATTCCGCTCGGCTCCCAGCGTTCCATTTTCTGAGGCAATTGCTGACCTCGCCGCCTTCTTTGCGCTTCCCGCACGTCGAGGACGCGATTTGCGAATAGGACAAAATAGGACAGTAAAAAGAAAAGGGGCGCCCGGCTCAAAGGGGGGGCGGCGCGTGCCCAGAGGCGCACCTCCATCGGCAGTAGGATGCCAGCAGCAACGGACTGGCTGAAGTAGCCCGAGGGAAGGATGATCGTTAGGTCGCTAGCCTCGCAGCGAAGCGGCCGCATCGTTCATCGCTAGGGCTTGGGGGGATGGCTTGGGTTCGGGTCCCGTATAGAATTCTCGATAGTCGTCGATCCTATC
>JAPLGX010000431.1 GCA_026389925.1 Chloroflexota bacterium | reverse complement strand
GGACCGTCGCCCGGCGCACCCGCTCGGCGGCCATCTGGCGGTTCATCGCATCCTGCACCTCGCGCGGGGGAACAATTTCACGGATTTCAACATTCGTCACCTTGACTCCCCAGCGTTCGGTGACCTCATCCAGCTTGGTGCGCAACGCCAGGTTGATCTGCTCACGTTGCGAGAGCACGTCGTCAAGAGGAATCCCGCCGATCACCGAGCGCAGCGTGGTGGTGGCCATGCCCTGCGCGGCAATCTCGAAGTTACCGACCTGCAGCACGCTGCTGGCCGGGTCGAGCACTTTGTAGAACCACAGGAAGTCGATCGAGATGGGCGCGTTGTCCTTGGTGATCGAGGTTTGATGCGGGATCTCGCGCACTTGCTCGCGCAAGTCCACCCGCCGCGCGAGATCGACGAACGGAATGAGCAGGACAATGCCGGGCCCCTTCTCGCCGATGCACCGCCCAAGCCGGAAGACCACCAGCCGCTCGTATTCCGGCACGATGCGGATGGCATTGGCGATGATGATCATCGCCCCCAGTACGATAACGCCGGCGACACACAAGATGAACCACGTTGCCTGAGCCATCGATCCTCCTAAAAGGCGGTCACCGACTCCTCGCGACGCCAGCCGTGTCCTTCGCCCGCAAACCGGCGCAGGTGATGAGCCACGCCGCGCGCTGCGAGCTCCTGGGCGATAGTCTCCGTCTGCGCCAACGGTACCACCGTATCCTCTTCCCCATGAAAGAGGGCCAGCGGATCGCGGATCCCCGCCGCATGGAAAAGCGGCGACCGATCACGATAGCGGTCGGCTGCCTCCGGCAGACGCCCGACGAGCGAGTCGAGGTAGTGGGCTTCGAACTTGAACTTGGACTCGCGGACCGTGAACAAGTTGGAGATGCCGAATGAACACACCCCGGCGCGGAACACTCCCGGATGCCGCGCCAGGACGTTGAGCACGGTGAATCCGCCGGCGCTCGTGCCCATGATCGCCATGCGCCGCGGATCGGCCAGGCCCTGCTCGACAAGCGCTCCGGCGCCGCCGATCGCGTCTTCGACGTCGTATTCGCCCCAGTGCTCGCGCAAACGGCGCATGTAGCTCCGGCCGTAGCCGCTGCTGCCGCGATAGTTGAGGGCCAGCACCGCGTATCCGCGCGTGGCGAAGAATGCCGCCTCGGCCGAGTACCCGTCCACGCGCTGGCGGGTTGGGCCGCTGTGGATGTCAAGGATGGCCGGCGGCAGCCCTTCGCCTCGTGCGATACGACTGGTCGGAGCGTAACATAACCCGTGGACCAGCGTTCCATCCGGTGCGGCCCAACTCAGAGGCTGCGGGGCCGGCAGGTCCTCCGGGCGAACCTCCTCGGCCTGGCTGCGCCGGACAACCTCCACCGTGCCATCGCGGCAGACCACCACCCGCTCCGGCGCAGTGGGTGCGGAGCCGATGAAGGCCAGTGCCTCACCCCGCGGGGCCGAACTCAACTGTGAGATCCATGTGTAGGGCGGGATGTCCACGCGCTGGGCGTGGGAGGTCTCCACATCAATCGCCCACAAGGAGGCAAACCCTTTCTCGTTGCGCAGCACAAAGAGCCGCCGTCCGTCGCTCGACCAGGCCAGCGTGCGCATGCCTTGCAGCCAGGCCGGAGGCATGAGCGATGTGCCATCGAGCACGATGCGCCGCGTGCCCGCCACAAGGTCGAGCAGGCACAACTGGTCCCACTCCCCCTCACCCTGAAGATAGGCCAGGGCGTTTCCCTCGGGCGAAAAGGCGGGCTGGAAGACCGGGACCTCATCGCCGCCGGCGATATGCTGGACATCGACCA
>JAPLGX010000516.1 GCA_026389925.1 Chloroflexota bacterium | reverse complement strand
CTGTTGGTCGCCGCCTTGTTGACGACCCGGAACTACGCAGCGGCGGCAAAGGCGTGCGGCATCTCGAAGACGACCGTGTGCCGTCGCATGCAGGATGAAGACTTCAAGCGCGCCTTCCGGGCGGCTCGGCGCCAGCTCGTTGAAGCGACCATTGGCAGACTCCAGCGGGTGTCCGAGGAGGCGGTTGCGACCCTCCGGGCTGCCCTGCGATGCAGGGCGCCCTCGGTACGCGTGAGTGCCGCGCGCACGATTCTCGATTTCTCACTTCGCGGTGTCGAGTTGATGGATCTCGAGGATCGTGTCGCGGCCCTCGAACAGCGGTTCGCGGATCAAGAGAGCGGCAGAGCATGATCATCAAGGCGCGTGTCGATCGCTTGCACAGGCTCACCATCGTGACGTGTCCGAAGTGCGGCGCGCGGTTTGACCCGAAGACGAAGGCGCAGCACCACGTCGATCAAAGGGACCTCCGGCTGCTGTCCGACGTCGAGCTCTACGTCAGTCTCGCCATCCTCCGCAAGGGGTACAACGAGACGACACCGGAGGATTTTGAACTCCTGAGAGCGCTGGCGGGTGCTCCGGAGATCGCAACGTTGGTCAGTCGATACCAGCAATCCCGAATTGCTACTGGCGCAGCTGACGCACGGCCAGAGGGAGCAAGGAGTCCGTCATGAAGAAGCCGACTTGCCGCTCAACCACGCGGCGCAGTGACACGGCGCCCACGCCCGGCGACTTGTGGCCGGACTTCCAGAAAACCCTTGCCGTGATGCCGACGCTGCCGGCTTGCGTGCAGCGCATCGTGCGGGCGTACGCGGCGTAGGGCCTCCGCCGCGGGTGCCCGGTAAGCCGCTGAGAAATGCTGAGAAATGCTGACTTTTCCAGGGACGCCCGGAGCGACCGACGAACAGGCAAGACCGTTCGAACCGAGAGGCAAAAGTCCGAGCGGGTGTCGTGAGGAATTGTGGGGTACGAGCATGGCTGACTCGAGCATCCCATCGACGGGCCGCCCAGGGATTCAAACCCGAAGCGAGAGCTTCGGCGCGGTCGCATCGCTCTGCAACATGCTGTCGCAGCCGCGCGTGGTATGGCCCGTCGAGCCCTTCCCGTGGCGGACGGTCACGGCGGGAGACGACGCATGACCCATAGACCGTTCGACCCATAGAGTGTTTCGATGGCTCAATGCACAGCGAAAGCGAACTCGACCGGACGACGATGCGCGGGACCAGCCATCCGAGGGGGGACGGTGTGTCGCGTGCATGGCGGGTCTGCTCCACAGGTCAAGGCCAAGGCCCTCGAACGCCTGAAGGCCCTGCAGGATCCAGCCATCACGAGGCTCGAGCAACTGATCGGCAGCGTGCAGGAGCAGGTCGCACTCGGCGCCATCAAGGACGTGCTCGACCGCACGGGTCTGAAACCCACCGGCAAGCTCGAGCACTCGCTGAAGGTCGACACCGACAGCAAGACCGAGGACCAGTTGAAGGCACGGCTTGCCGAGATCGCGGCGGAGTGGGAGCAGGAACGGAAGGCCCGCGTCCATGCCGACTGACGCCACGCTCGAAGAGGCGGAATTGGCGCAGCGCGTCGCGTGGCGGGCGCCGACCTACACGGCCATGCTGAGTGACGCACCGTGAACGACCGACGACGGAGGACCGCATGAACGTCACACCGACCACAACCGCCGCCAGTGTGCC
>JAPLGX010000385.1 GCA_026389925.1 Chloroflexota bacterium | reverse complement strand
CGCGCTTCGACCGATTCTTCGGCCACCGACGTGTTGGGACGGGGTTTTCGGCCACCACAGGGGATTCACCATCATGCTTGCATAATGTCGAACAATGTCGCTGCTCAATTCAGAACGCCCGCATTCCCGTCAATCATCCAGCTCTCGACAGTTGAGCCCCACGTGGAGATAGACCAACTTGCGGACCGACTCCGCTGGGCCAGACCCCAATCGCAAGGGACATGGTCGCCTACGTTTGTTCAGAGCCCGATCCTGCATGCGTCGCCGCGGTCGAGACAAGCGGGCTTGCCTCTGGCAAAACCCGCTTCGGAACGACCGTGTCGCTTCGTTACCGATGCAAGCCGATGAAGCAGACAGCCCCAACTCCCCAGATTCGAAGATAGGAGCGCCACAAAGCACATCGCGACGACCCGGCGTCAACGATCACAAGAGCATGGTGAACAAGGTCTCCACCTATTGCCCCGCAAGCACGAATGGGAACCCGGCATACGCAAGCATCTTCGCTCGACTATCGCCGATCATCTCCTTCTCGTTCGCCAGGATGTCCGCTATCAACTGGATTACCGATCCCTCACCGTCCCAGTTCTCCACCAGGACAGACTCACTCCCAAGTTCACGACGCAGTTGGTCTGCGACCCAAGCGCACAGGAAAATGTCGTCCACGTAGCCATATGGCCCGTGGATGTCCTCGGGGATGATGTCGCTCGGGAGGACGAAATATGCGACGGCCGCGATCAGGAGCGGCCGCAGTCGACGGGGGACGGCCGGGTCGTCGAGCAGCCCGACGAGCATCCGGTAGAAGGCGGGCGCCTGGAAAATCAGGTCGTCGTGGCGCCCCTCATATGTGGCAATGTCCTCGGCCAGGAGTTGGTCAAATGGCTTCACTTCTCTCTCCCCCCTTTCCGAGTTGGGGCGTATGGACACAAAGCATTGAACTCGTCACAACGGGGACAGTAAGCAGTGTTGGGGGCGAATTCTCCCCGGTCTATGGCTCCAATGACCGACGCTAATTGATCGCGTGCGTGTTCTGCCCGACCGGGTGTCCAGTCGAGACTCCGGACTTCGCCGTCGGCGAGGAAGTGCGCCGTTTCTCGCGCGACACGCATGCCCATGGACGACTCGGCGCCGAGCGAGTACAGATCAAGCTGCAGATCGATTCGCCCCTCCTCCAATCGTGTCGACTTGGAGGTCTTAAAGTCGACGATTTCGACATCACCCTGACTTCCCATAGACCGGATCAGGTCAATCTTCCCGCCCAGGACACGGCTTTTTAGATCCATGGCGAACGAGGTTTCGGTACGCAACACTCGCGCCAGATCCGATCCTGCCGAACGCATGTACCCGCGCACTTGGTTTTTCGCCGCTTCCTTAAGTTTCGCCTCGGTCTGTGCCTCTCCGCGCCGACTGGTCATCCACGTTTCCTCAACCGCCGCAGAAACGTCCTCTTCCGTGACGCGCTCTCCCCTCAGGCAGCGCTGGTGCAGCGCCTCGAGTGCCCGGTGCACATTGGCGCCAAAATCCACCGGCTCTACCCACAGTGTGGAAAACCCGTAGAACTCAGCGAACTTGTACCGCATCGGGCACTGGAGGTAATGGGCCAGACTGCCAAAGCTCTGACGCGCTTTGGGTTCCTGATGCGCAAGCGAATGGCTCTCGACTGCCTGCAGGTACGCCCGGCCGAGGTCGGCGGCTGCACGGAGGTCCTCGCCGAACATCTCCTTCACGAAGCGGCTCGGCCCGCTACCCCTTTTTTCCACGACGTCAGCAGTCCCTACGATAAGTAGGTCTCGTGCGCGTGTCGCAGCAACGTAGAACAGCTTCCGTTCGTCGACGGTGTGTGGGTCATCAACCTCGGGGCGCCCACTCGCACGCAATTCGGACGGGATCTCATATCGCTGCCGTCGAGCCGATGTCGGTAGCCTGCCCTCCATCGCGGCGCCAAGGACAACGATCGGGAACCCGAGCCCCTTGGCCTGATGAATCGTCATGACCTGGACGGCGTCGTCTTCTGCCTCGACAATGGGATCGAGGCCCCCCTCTCGCAGCAGCTTGAGGTACTCCTGGAAGGGGTAGAAGTTGCGCGTCGGCCCGTACTCATCCCAACGGCTCACGAGCTCGGTCAGCAGGCCCAGGTTCAATAGGCCATCTGCGTCACCCGCTTCCTCTAGACGCGCCACGCAACCCGTGATTGCGAGCAGCCTGTAGGCAACCTCCAGCAAAGAGGAATGTCCCTTTGCCTGCACCTTGCGTTTCAGATCAAGCAGATCCGTTATCTTCACCCGGTCCGAGGCGTTCTTGACACCTATCTTTCGCAAGCCTTTTCCGCCGTCGAGGTCGGAGAGGCTCTCCTTGAACTCCTCAAGCGCGCTAATTGTCCCCTGGGAGAGCCCGACGATGGAATGGCGTAAGAAGCGATCACCCCATGGCTTGGTCGCGCCAAGGAAGTTGAGGAGATCGTAAAGCTGCGAGACCTCTGCCCTCTGAAAGAAGCTGGCATCACCTCGTACGTAGTACGGCACGTTCGCGGCCAGCAATGCCTCGAGATAGGGCAGTGCAAAGGATCGCACGCTGCGGAGGAGGATAGCTACATCTCCCCAACGATTGATGTGGCCAACCTCCTTCAACCGGCGGAGCAGCTGCACAACCCCTGCAACCTCTTCCCGGGCCGTGTGTTCGTAGACCAGCACTACGTCGCACCCGCGGCCACGCATGCTGAGGAGGTGTTTGGCGTAGCGGGCAGGGTTATGGCGAATCACCGACACACTGTGTTCGACAATTTGCTCCCGGCTACGGAAGTTCTGGCTCAGATGGACAATCGTTGTACCTGTGTAGCGGTAAGAAAAGCCACGCAAATTCCCGACGGTTGCCCCTCGGAAGCGATAAATGCTCTGATCGTCATCTCCGACGACCGTGAGGCACCGGCCGTCTCCCGCCAGGAGGCCCAGCAGCCTCTCCTGAGCGGCATTTGTGTCCTGGTACTCATCAACCAGAATGTGCGTGTAGCGGGCACGTTCTGCCGCAACAACATCAGGATGCTCTTCAAGCAATTGCAGCGCCAGAACTTGCAGGTGACCGAAATCCACCATGTCGCTTCGCATGAGAAGATCCCGGTACCGGCCGTAGGCATGCGCAACTGTCTCGCGTTCGCTCCACAGATCCTCTTCGTCCTTGCCGCACTTGGCGTGGTTCTGCTCGCACCAGGCGACCATGCCCTCGGGCTGGACAAGCTCATCGGTCGCGACGGCAAAGCAGTGAATCACGTTGGCGTAGAAGTCGCTCGGGCGCGATTTGGCGATCTCGTCGAGTCCGAGAGCTTTGCGGTTGGCGTAGATGAAGAGCAGCTGGTCCGCCTCGTCGAGGATTCGGAAACCGCGTGGCATTCGAGTAAGCGGGCGGTATTTGCGAAGGAGATCGGCGCAGAAAGCGTGGAAAGTCGAGACGTCCATCAGCTCGACATTCACATCAGGGATCTTGGTCTGTATTCGGTCGTGCAATTCAAGCGCGGCCTTGTTGGCAAATGTGAGAACAAGGAGACTGTCCGGTCGGGCCTGGCCCGAGCGCAGCAGGTGCGCCACGCGCCACGCGATGACCTCGGTCTTCCCCGACCCGGGCCCGGCGATGATGAGCAGTGGTGATCCTGCATCCAGGATGGCGCTGCGTTGGTTCTCACTAAGCGACGCGGGGAGGTATTCCGTGCCCATCACGATCCCCCCTGGAAAGCCCGACAAGAAAACCCGGCTGCCAGTCCATCGGCGGCCAGAGCCCACAGACTGGTTCTTGCGCCGCAGCTCGAGGCGAGGTGCTACTTCTTGTGTCTCGTCTTGTCGACTATCACAAATGTGCCGCCCTTGTGCGGCGTAGGCGGGAATGGCTCGCCCCTAGTCACGGTGCGCTCATCACCGGTACGCTTCCCAATGCGATTGACTATCTCATATTGACCCGAAACTGGCGCCTTCTCCCCAGGGTGGAACCTCTTGGTCGTCACTTCTCCCTCCAATCGCTGAGCACAAGACGGTGAGACAGTCCGCATGTGTCGTGGATA